>JARRNE010000191.1:0-8975 GCA_037385305.1 Chromatiaceae bacterium
GGATTTGACCCGCGCCACC
Organism: Chromatiaceae bacterium; assembly: GCA_037385305.1. Taxonomy (GTDB): domain Bacteria; phylum Pseudomonadota; class Gammaproteobacteria; order Chromatiales; family Chromatiaceae; genus JARRNE01. The sequence goes on from JARRNE010000191.1 coordinate 20, forward strand.
ACCTGTGGTGTGGGCGCCTGTGCCTTAGGAAATGATCCGCGAAGCCGCGGCCGATCGCGGACGTGCGGTCCACGCGCAAGGTGTGCGCGGCGGTCGGGTTCAGCTCGATGATATGGCCCGCCTTGTCCAGCGTCACGATCGAATCCAGGGATGCCTCCATGATCGCGGCCTTCAGGGCCTCACTCTCGCGAACCTCGCTCTCATACCTGCGGCTCAGCTCCTCCCTGGCGGTGAGCACCAGCCGGGTGAACTGCTGAATCCACTCCTCGAGACGGAGGAGCTGGTTGCCGCCGCGCTTGAATCCCGGCTGCTGTATGCCAAGCGCCCGGTGTGCAAAACGCGACATCCGCCTGAGGACCTTGTTGAGGCGCACCGAGACCAGGTAGATGACCAGCGTGTAGACGGCGATGAACACGAATGCGGCGATCGCGCGCTGGCGCCATTCGAAGCTGCGGACGTGCCGTGACATCTTGTCGACGCTGGACAGTGCGACGAAAGTGGTGAAGACCACGCTCCAATCCGAGCCCTCGTACTGAGGCAACGATTGAGAGGTGATGAGGTAGCTGTCCTTCCATCGTCCAAGCGAGGTGCCAGGGGGCAAGACGTCCGGGTCGACACTGGCAACGATTCGCTGCTCATCCGCGTCCACCAGGGCAGCGGCTGCCCGATCGGGATACATGCCCCGCTGAGAGGCCGCCAGGAAGGCGTTGCCGACGGGCACAAGGACAACGAGGGTACCCATGTCGAAGCCGCTCAAGTCCTCAATGACATCGCTCACCATCAGGTAGGGCCGATCGGCAAGCCGGGTCAGCACGGTGCGCACGTCGCCGGGGTCCTGCAGCTGGTCTCCGATGCCGCCGAGCAGCTCCTTCGGCAGCGACATCTTGCCGGCCTGGTAAACCTCGCGCACGCGTCCCTGCCGGTCCGTCAACACCACGTGGCTCGGAGGGATCAGCCCGCTGCGGCCGAAGAGATCTGGCAGCCATGCGGGCCGAAAATTGCGATAGACGACCGGCTCGACCTGTTGCTTGGGGGACCACAGCAGCGGTTCGAGGTACTGCGCAAGACGACGATGGCTGGCAAGCAGACGCGTGGTCGTAACGTACCTGTACATGTACCGATCAAAGCGAATCAAGCTCTCACGAGAGCTTTGCTCGAGCTGCGTGCGAAGCTCGGTCCCAAAGATCTTGCTGACCTGACGGCTCTGGACCTGATCGAGCACGCCCCACACCAGAAGACCTGCCAGGAGCCCGACCAGGAGCGCAATGACGGGCATTGGCAACGCGCGCAGCAGCCACAGGAAGGAGGGCTTTACCGATAGGTGTTTCATGATGCTGACGTGGTTGCGGGTGCGACTCGCTGCATTGGAGCCAAGTCTAGCGGATGCGGACCACGCCCGAGGGCCCCGCGAAGGGTGACGATTGCCCGAGACGCGAGGCACGGGGGGAAGCAAAATAGGCGCATGCCAAACGTCCTCCGAAGACTGTCCTCCACGGGGCTCGATGTCGTGCAAGCAAAGTCGCCCGGCCTTGTCCGCCGGCTGGCCGCCATCATCTACGACCTGTTCCTGCTCAGCGGTGTCCTCGTCGTCGCCGCAGCAATCGTTGTGGTCCCCTACCTGCAGATCGCGGGACCGCCGTTTCCCCATGGGAGCTGGTGGTTTCGCCTGTACCTGCTGTTGGTGATCTGCGGCTACTTCGTCTTTCCCTGGGTGCGGGGCGGTCAGACCCTGGGCATGCGGGCCTGGCGGTTTCGGCTGCTGCGGGAAGACGGTACGGATCTGCGCCTGCGCGACGCCGTGGCGAGGCTGCTTTGCGCTGCGGTCGCTCTCGCCCCGGCGGGCGCTGGACTCCTGTGGATCCTCCTCGACCGCCAGGGACTTGCGTGGCACGATCGCCTGTCCGATACGCGGCCGGTCATGCTCAAGCGGGGGAGTTGATGGACCCCGCAAGCCGGGGGAAACAGCAGCCGGCTCCGAGTGCAGGGCCCCGAGCCGCTCTCCCGCTTACCCGACGCGGCGCATCACCCAGAATGCTATTCCCAGAAACAGCAGCGGCGGGGTGATAGCAGCGACCATCGCACTCAGCCCGTAAACCAGGGCAAAGGAGGCGAAGGCACGGCTTACCAGGTAGAACCCGATGCCCACCATGATTCCCAGAAAGACGCGCACCCCCATCCCTTGGGTCCGTGCTGAGCCGAACAGGATCGGGATCGACAGGAAAGTCATGGCCAGGATCAGCAGGGGCTGCACGACCTTGCCCCAGAACGCGACGGCGTAAGGCCCTGGATCCTGGTTATTCTCGGCCATAAAGCGAATGTAACGGTACAGCCCCCAAACGGGCAGGGCCTGTGGGTCCACCAACACCACGTCGAGGAGGCCGGGATCGAGCAGAGAATCCCAGTTGGCGGAGGGGATCCGGCTGACCTCGACCCCGTCCCGGGAGATCTTGCTCCGGGAGATGTCGTCCAGCACCCAGTGCTTCTCTACGTACCGGGCGTCTTTCGCATGGGTGGCAGCCCTGAGTCGATGCTGGCCGTCGAATTCGTAGATAAAGACGTCCCCTAGGTAGGCGCCGGGGAGGATCTTGCGGATATTGATGTAGGCACGGCGGTCCCGTGCCCAGAAGCCATAAGGCGTGCTCAGGGTGACCTGCCCCGATTCCGCCTCGGATCGCAGCTGTAGCGCCTTCTGCTGGGCAACCGGCGCAACCCCCTCACCGACGAGGAACGCGATCACCGCGAGAAGCACCCCGGCCTTGAGGGCGGCGAGCACGATTCTGGAGATCGAGACACCTGCCGCCCGCATCGCAACCAGCTCGGAACGACTCGCGAGTGACCCGAGTCCGATCAGCGCACCGATGAGGGTAGCGATGGGGAAGATCTGGTAGGCGTAGCTGGGGATGCTGAGCGCGACAAAGGCCAGGGCGTCGGCAAAGACGTAGCCCTTCTCCCCCACCTTGTCGAGCTCATCGGCCAGAAGGAAAAAACCGAGGAGAGGCAGCAGCACGGCCAAGGTGGCGAACGTGCCGCCTACAACGGCTCGCGCCAGATAGCGATCGAGTATCTTCAAGCCCTTGACCTTTGGCGATTAGCGTCGTGGCTCAGCTGAAGACTAAGACGGGGGTCGGGTACGGGTCGGCGGGACCCTCGGCGCCACGGAGGGCGCCGTGGAGCCACCATGGAACGTATTTACGGCGTGTCTCGACGGCCCGTACCCGACCCCTTGCGCACAGCCGAGGGGCGCTGCGAGATTCATCGGGACCAGGGCTCAGCTCACGGAGAACCCATGGAATTCAAGATCAAGACGGGGGAGCTCGCCAAGCAGAAGACCCCCTGCCTCGTTCTGGGCGTGTTCGAGGGCCGCAAGCTGTCGGGACCCGGGGAGGCCATCGACAAGGCAAGCGAGGGTCACCTGGCCAGAGTCCTGCGACGAGGTGACCTCGACGGCGAGACCGCCCGCCTGCTGATGCTCTACGACGTCCCTGGCGTAAGCAGCGAGCGGGTCCTCCTGGTCGGCTGCGGCAAGCGCAAGGAGCTCGACCGGAGAGCCTATCGCAAGGCGGTCGCCGCAGCGGTCGGCCTGCTCAACGAGACGCAGACCGTTGAAGCCCTGTGCACCCTGCCGGAGCTGGTCCCGGACGAGCTGGGGATCTATGGCGCGGTGCGCGAGACCGTAACTACCACCCTGGACAAGGTCTACCGCTACGACCAGACCAGGGAGGACAAGAAGGCCCCCAAGCATCCCTTGAAACGCCTCGACCTTTGGGTGTCCAAGAAGCAGGACCGCGACAGCGTAGAGGGGGCCGTACGTCACGGCGCCGCGATCGGTAGGGGCGTCGCCCTTGCCAAGGATCTCGGAAACCTTCCGGGGAACATCTGCACCCCCACCTACCTGGCCGAGCACGCCCTGGCCCTGGGCCAGCAGCACCAAAATCTTCGAGTGCAGGTCCTCGAGGAGAGAGACATGGAGGAGCTCGGGATGGGCGCCCTCCTCTCTGTGTCGCGGGGAAGCCGCCAGCCCGCCAAGCTGATCATCCTGGATTACCGGGGTGGCGAGGACGGCGCCAAGCCGATCGTCCTGGTGGGCAAGGGCCTCACCTTCGACGCAGGCGGAATCTCCCTCAAGCCCTCAGAGGCGATGGACGAGATGAAGTTTGACATGTGCGGCGGTGCCGGCGTGCTCGGCACCCTGCTCGCGGCGGCAGAGCTGGGGCTGCCGGTCAATCTGATAGGTGTCGTTCCATCCTCCGAGAACCTGCCGGACGGCAATGCCAACCGGCCGGGGGACATAGTCACAAGCATGTCCGGCCAGACCGTCGAGATCCTGAATACGGATGCGGAAGGACGGCTCATCCTGTGCGACGCACTCACCTACTGCGAACGCTTCAATCCGGCTCTCGTCATCGACCTGGCGACCCTCACGGGGGCTTGCGTGGTCGCCCTCGGGAAGCACGCGTCCGGACTGTTCGCGCGTGAAGACAAGCTGGCGGATGAGCTGTTGGAAGCGGGCAATAGGGCGGGCGACCGAGCCTGGCGCATGCCGCTCTGGGAGGACTACCAGCAGCAGCTCGACAGCAACTTTGCGGACATGGCGAACATCGGCGGGCGTGACGCCGGGGCAATCACCGCCGCCTGCTTCCTCTCCCGCTACACGAAGAAGTACCCCTGGGCACACCTGGACATCGCGGGCACCGCTTGGCTCACCGGAAAGGAGAAGGGTGCCACCGGACGACCCGTTCCCTTGCTCACTCAATTCTTGCTCGGGCGTAGCAGGGAGCTGGCCGAAACCGGCGCGGACTGAGTCCGCCCGGCGTCCTCCCTGTGCCCACCTGCGTGAATCTTTTCTTGACCGAAGGTCGGGCTGCCCATAGCCGCAAGATGCGGTGGGGCCTGAGGAGACGCCTGGCCCCCGGGGCCTTGACCCCATGACGCGTATCGACTTCTACTCGCTCAAGCAGGGCTCGGGGGGCGACCGCTTTCTCCTCACCTGCCAGCTGGTGGAGCGCATTTACGGCGAAGGCCAACGGATCTTCATCCACGTCCCGTCGACAGAGGAGGCGCGTCATCTCGACCGCCTCCTATGGACATATCGTCAGCAAAGCTTCCTGCCCCACGGCCTCATGGACGAGGCCGACCGGAGGCTCACCCCCATCCTGATCGGCCATGAGGGGAACCCAGGGGAAGAGGACCAGGTGATCGTCAATCTGGCGCCCGAGGTCCCATCCTTCTTCGGACGGTTCGAGCGACTCGCCGAGCCGATCGACCATGACCCCGCCATCCGCGCCGCCGGCAGAGAACGCTACCGGCACTACCGCGACCACGGTTACCCCCTCCGCCACCACGAGGTCCGCCTCTAGGAGGCTGGCTGTCGCAAGAGGGCCTCTGCGGTACAGGAACGCACCGCCGTTCTCGGCGGCTCGAAGGCGCGGAAAGCGCGGGGGCGCGCGACGAAATCGCAATTTTCCGCCCCCGCGCCGCATAGGCCCACGGACGGGCTCCTTGCGACACCCTCTGTCAGGTACCGAGCCCCGCGGACCCACCGAATAGGAAGCGCCGCCCTTGACCCCCTCCCCACGGGGACTATAGTCCTAGTGTGGTACTTGGTTTATGCGCGGACATCGCGATCGCGGGACAATCTTGTGCCGGATTACGCGGTATGAGATTTGACGAATATCGCCCGCGAAGCCTCCGTGCCCTGGCCACAGGCCAGAGAGACTTCAGGAGAAGGCGTAGCCATGCAGAAGATCCTCGAGACGCGGCTAGAGCCGCACCAGCGACAACTTCCGGTGACGATTGACGCGGACGGCTTTCTCGCCGATCCGTCCCAGTGGACGCAGCAGACCGCTCAGATGATCGCCGACCTGGATGGGATCGGAGTGCTCGGCCCCGATCACTGGACCGTCATCTACTACCTGCGCGAGCACCATCTGACCTACGGCTCCATCCCACCGATACCCCAGGTGTGTCGCACACCGCATCTCGACAAGCACGCCGTCGAGCGGCTGTTCGGCGCCTGCCGGGAGGCGTGGCGCGTTGCCGGGTTGCCAAATCCTGGGGATGAGGCACTGAGCTACATGCGCTGAAGGAACCAGCCGTCGGCCCCTCGCCGTCAGAGGGGCGACGGCTGAGGGCGGGTCCTGCAACGGGCCTCGACGCAGAGCGTCACTACCGCTAACGGCCATGGCGTCAGCGCCACCCCAGAGAATGTAAGTCACTGCCGCCATGACCGTTTCCCTCACCCCATCCCTCTCCCAGAGGGCGAGGGGGATGTTGAGTGCGGATTCGCGCGACTTTCATAGTAACGGCCATGGCGTCAGCGCCAGCCCAGAGAATGTAAGTCACTGCCGCCATGACCGTTTCCCTCACCCCGGTCCTCTCCCAGTGGGCGAGGGTGATAGGGAGCGCGCTACGCGCGACTTTCATCGTAAAGAGGCGGATTGCGCGCTCAATCGTCTTCCTGCGCCCCAGCCACCTCCAGGGCATCGACGCGCTGGAGCCCTCGGGGCAGCAGCTTGCCGCGCCTTCCCCGCTCCCCTTGGTAGGCATCGAGATCCGCCGGCTTAAGGGTGAAGTGCCGCTTGCCGGAACGGATTGTCAAGCTCGCCCCTGCATGCACGACCGCAACGGCGACCAGAAACTCTGCGCGGGCGGCGGCACGGGCGCTCGGGATGTGGATGATCTTGTTGCCCTTACCGCGGGGCAGCTCAGGCAGGTCGGATGCAGAGAACAACAGGAGGTGTCCCGTGTTGGTCACCGCGGCGAATCTGTCTGTGGCGGTGTCGAGGACCCGGACCGGCGGCAACACCCTGGACCCCTGCGGCAAAGTCAGGACCGCCTTGCCCGCCTTCGGCTTCGCGTAAAGGGCCTCCAGGGTCACGATGAAGCCGTAGCCGGCATCCGAGGCAAGCACGTACTTGGCCGCTGGCTCCCCGCCCAGCACCGCCAGGAAGCTGCCCCCCCGGGGCGGGTCTAGGCGACCCGTAAGCGGCTCCCCCTGCCCCCGCGCAGAGGGCAGCAGGTGGGCGGCGAGCGAGTAGCTGCGACCCGTCGAGTCGAGGAAGACCACCGCTTGATTACTGCGCAGGCGCGCGCTGGCAAGAAAACCGTCTCCCGCCTTGTAGCTGAGAGCCGCCGGGTCAAGCTCGTGGCCCTTCGCGGATCTCACCCATCCCTTCTCGGAGAGAACCACCGTGACGGGCTCGCTCGGATTGAGCTCCGCCTCGTCCAGAGCAGTAGCCGGGGTACGTGCCACGATCGGGCAGCGCCGCGGGTCCCCGTATCTTTCTGCGTCGGCCTCGATCTCCTTGCGCACCAGGGTCCTCAGCCGCCGCTCGGAGCCCAAGGTCTGCTCCAGGGACTCCCGCTCCCTGGCAAGCTCCTCCTGCTCGCCCCGGATCTTCATCTCTTCCAGGCGTGCAAGTTGGCGCAGCCGAGTGTTCAGGACGTACTCGGCCTGGGCGTCCGTCAGCTGGAAACGGGCCATGAGCACAGGCTTGGGCTCGTCCTCGGTGCGGATGATACGGATCACCTCGTCGATGTTGAGAAAGGCGATCAGCACACCTTCCAAGAGGTGAAGCCGCTCCAGCACCTTGCTCAGCCGATGCTCCAGTCGCCGGCGCACCGTCTGCAAGCGATAGCTGAGCCACTCCGCCAGGATCTCTTGCAGGTTCATGACCCGCGGTCGGCCGTTGAGGCCGATCATGTTCATGTTGACCCGATGGTTGCGCTCCAGGTCGGTGGTGGCGAAGAGGTGGGACATCAGGCGCTCCACGTCTACCCGGTTGGAGCGCGGGACTATGACCAGCCGGGTGGGCGACTCGTGGTCCGACTCGTCCCGCAGGTCCTCGACCATGGGGAGCTTCTTGGCCTGCATCTGCTGGGCAATCTGTTCCATGACCCGGTTGCCGGAGACCTGATAGGGCAAGGCGGTAATGACGATGTCCCCCTGCTCCAGCTCGTAACGGGCCCGGACCTTGACCGAGCCACCCCCGGTCTCATAGGTTCGCCGCAGCTCCTCCGGAGGAGTCACTCTCTCGCCTGCGGTTGGAAAGTCCGGCCCCGGCAAATGCACCAGCAGGTCCCCTACCGTCGCATCGGGATGCTCCAACAGGTGGATACAGGCGCTCGCCGTCTCCGTCAGGTTGTGGGAAGGAATGTCCGTCGCCATCCCGACTGCGATGCCCGTAGCCCCGTTCAGCAAGACGTTCGGCAGGCGCGCGGGCAGAAGGGCAGGCTCTTCGAGCGTGCCGTCGAAGTTGAGCACCCAATCCACAGTCCCCTGGCCCACCTCGGAGAGCAGAAGCGCCGCATAGGGGGTGAGGCGGGCTTCGGTGTACCGCATGGCGGCGAACGACTTCGGGTCGTCCGGCGAGCCCCAGTTGCCCTGGCCCTCAACCAGCGGATAACGGTAGGAGAACGGCTGCGCCATGAGGACCATGGCCTCGTAGCCCCGTGGGGGTGAAACTTTCCGAGGACATCCCCTACCGTTCGCGCGGACTTCTTGAACTTGGCCGCGGCGGACAGCCCGAGCTCGGACATGGCGTAGAGGATACGGCGCTGGACGGGCTTGAGCCCGTCGCTCACATGCGGGAGCGCCCGATCGAGAATGACGTACATGGAGTAATCGAGGTACGCCTTCTCGCTGAAGACCTTGAGCGGCATCCGCTCGAGGCCCTCGCTGTTGTAGGTCGGGGTATCGCTCATCTAGGCGTTGGGTGGCAGGACTGGGATACAGCACTCGAACAGGCCATGATGCGCCAATCGCGGCGGGAGGACAAACCCGGCGTCCATCACCGGCGCAGCCCCGCGAGGCAGATGATGACGTCCTCTCCTGGCCCGTGGGCGGGACGGGGAGCCGGGTCCGGCAGGGGCAGCAGGATGCCGGGAGTGCACGCAGACCGTCCGCGCGAAACTATCTTGCACGGGAGCACGGGAGCAAGGGGCCAGCGCCCCCACG
>JARRNE010000192.1:0-5339 GCA_037385305.1 Chromatiaceae bacterium
CCCTCAATCGGTTTGGGTTGGCCCCAAATCCGGAAATGCTCTTGAAGGGACTGAAAGCGCATTTCGTAAAGTTCGCACCGGAGCTGGGACAGGGCCTGGCCGACGACACCCAGAAGCACCGGCGACTCCTCGACCTCACAAAGATGGTGAGGGACGCGGGGGCGAAGACGGTGGTGACGGGTGTCGAGGACGCGCGCTCTCTGACGCTCCTGTGGACCGCCGGTGTCGATTACGTGCAGGGAAACTTTCTTCAGAAGCCGGCCGATACCATTGACCTGCAGGGTTCGGGCCGAGCGACTTGAAGGAGCATGCCGCGCGGGCCGCGGCCGGTCCGCAAGGGGAGGCGCACGACGCGATGGGTGATGTCCGCAGCCCCGCCCGCCTTGAAAGAGGTCATAGACAGCCGCGCCTCCGGAGGTCGTGACCCACCGCTATGTCTCGTTGGCGATGCCGTGGGGTACGTGCCCCGTAGCCACCAGCAGGCGCGCCGCCTCGCAATGTGTCTCTTGATCGTCAAAAAAGATGTCCGCGTTGAATGCCTGCAGGAAAGGGCCCTTCTCCAACCCGGACAGAAAAAGCGACTCATCGATCCGGATGCCCCAGGTGCGCAGCGTCCGAATGACCCGCTCATGAGAGGGCGCGCCCCGCGACGTAATCAGCGCGGTCCGGAGCGGCGAATCCTCGGGTGGGAACAGGCTCTGAATCTGGTGCAGCGCGACCAGGAAATCCTTGAAGGGCCCGCCTCGCAGCGGCTGGTGGGCTGCCGCCCTCTCCGCAGCGTTAAAGACAGTCAGTCCATGCCTTCGGTACACCTGCTCGGCCTCATCCGAGAACAGCACGGCATCGCCGTCGAAGGCGATGCGAAGCTCCTGCCTTTCGTCAGATGCCACCGGACGTTGCTGCAGCGGCAGGATGGTTGCTGCGGCGCAGCCCGCACGCAATGCCATGCGGACGTCCCTCGGATCGGCTGAGAGAAAGAGATGGGCCCCAAAGGCGGAGACATAGCGATAGGGACTTGAGCCGCTGGTGAAGGCCGCACGGCTAATATCCAGCCCGTAGTTCCGAATCGAGTTGAAGACGCGAAGACCCGTGTCCGAGCTGTTGCGGGACAGGAGGATCAACTCCACCTGACCACCTTCCCCCAACCTCTCGTTAAGGGCGAGAAGCTTCCTTGCCAGTGGAAACGCGACCCCTTGGTCCAGGAGATCGTTCTCGTGGGCAACCTGGTAACGACAGTAGGCCGCGACGCCTTCCCTTTCGAAGACCTCATGGGAAAGGCTTAGATCGAAGAGGGCCCGGGACGACACCGCAACCACGAGCCGAACGCCGCCGATCGTCCTCTCGTCCATGCCCGGCATCCCGCTCCGTATATTTGGCTGTCCCGATCCCGTAAGCAGAAGAGTCACCCGCACCCTGGTTCAGATCTCGGCCATCCGGACCCAGGGCGGGACATCGCACCCTTGGCTCCCGCCGATCCGGATCACCAGGGCATGAAATGATTCATGAAGCTCATGGGACGACCGATGTTCCGGTTCATGAGCGACATGTCGGTGCCCATATGGGCGGTCGTGAAGGTCATGGACTGAATCGCCCTGTCCATGGTCTCCATGCTGGTCAACATGGGCTCAAGGGTGCTCACATCCCGGGACATGGAGTCCACCGAAACGGACATTGTGCGCACGTTGGCACTGATCTGCCCCATGTTGTCCGAGATCGCCTGCATGTTGCTTGCCAGAACCGTCATGTTCGAGTCGACGCTGATGGACAGGTAGTGGATGTCCTTCGCCAGGCTGAATACAAGATAGAAGCCGTACGCCGCCAAAATGATGAAGGCGAAGAGGGAGGGATAGACGATGAGCTCCCAGCGCTTGGCGCTGCTCTCGAACGCCTGCGAGAGCCTGTCGAGGGCGTACGCGTTGATCTGAGCGTTGTTCTCCTGTTCGGCCTCCGCCGACGGCTGAGAGCCGGTTCCCTGGCCAGCGCCGCCGGGCTTGTCTTCATTCTGCGCCATAGGTCTCGAGCCCGTCGCTGCAGCCTAGTCAATCTTCCAAAGGTTAACACAGATCCTCAGGTTCACAAGGGACCGAGGGAGCGTTCAGACGGACACCGGCTTCCCTCGAGGAGACAGCGTTGACGAATGGGTCCGAAACGACGGCCACGTGGCACGGTCGCGCCGTCGAGGTCTCCGGATCCGCTCAGCTTACCAGGTTTGGGTAGAGGGCCGCGGCGAGGGAGAAGAACTCCTTGGCTCCCTTGCCGCGGGGCTCCAGCTCGAATACCGCGAGACCCTCGCTGAAGGAGCGCCGAAAGACGGTGCGCTGGGACAGCCGGGGCTTGATGAATCGGATTCCCTGCAGGGAAACGAGAGCGGCGGCCGCCTCGTTGGTCTCCCGCACGGCGTGATGTGTATCCCCGCGGTTTATGAATCCCAGGACCTCAGGCGGCCTCTCCCGTTGTGCAGACTCCACCAAATGGATGTAGCGCTGGGTGGACCAGATATCCGCCTGAGAAGGCGGGACGGGCACGACTACCCGATCGCAAATCTGCAGTGCGCGTCGCATGGAATCCATGTCGGATGTTCCGACGTCGATCAGGATTTCGTCTGCCCCGCTCAGATGCTCGGGGGCGAGAGCGGACTTGTCTCCCAATCGCAGAGGCGGGTCGAACCCCTCCTCCATACGGACGTCCACGACATCCGCGAGCGTCGCCTGCGGATCGGCGTCGATGAGCTCGACGTTGACGTCGGCCATGGCAAGCCATACCCCCAGGTTAAAGGTCACCGTGCTCTTGCCGGACCCGCCTTTCAGACTCCCGACTATCGTTATCATAATTATCCGTGACTAGAGTGCGGACGGACCGCCGATGCCATAACGCTTACTCCCCTAACCCGGCGGTCCGATCTGTTCCCCCTGACTTTGACCGGCAAGGCGCACTTCCCTAACCCGCGCGCGGGCCTAGGACCTGCCCCCTCACCCTTGCCTCTGGCGGAGAGACAGCGGTGGCCCCGAGGTGCCCGCACGAGGGTACCGAGCCCCTACTCTCCGGAAGGCTCGGGCCCGCTTCCCGGACCAGCCGGTATACCGCCAGGCCCAGAGATTCGTTCATACCCTGCGGGAATGCTGAAGAGGTGGTCAGGCTGCTTGCCCACCTGAATGTTCTTCAGCTCCGTCGAGAAGCCGCCGGGAACCTCTTGCCGGACCATGAGCTTGAGGGCGGGCTCATACCATTGGAAGGCATGCATAGGGGGTCGATTCGGTACTGTGGTCACCATTTCCCATTTCTCCACCTCACGCCCGTCCAACGTGTCCGGCCCAATGTACTTGAGGTCAATGGTCTGTCCATTCGGAAATTCTTGGCGCAGTGGCACCCCGCGGTCTTTGTCGATCCACTGGGTACTCTTCATGGTCTCTCCCTCGCGGGTCATCTCCATCTCCCACTTTACCGCCACTCGGCCGTTGATGGTCTCGTCCCCCAGCTTGTGGCAAGTCATCCCTGGCATGCCCGCGCATGGATCCGCCGCCGGCGACGGCCGGGTGGCACCCAGATGCTCGGGAGGACCCGGCGGTAGCTGATGCTCCATGTACTTGTGCTGCTGTGGAAAGAGGATCCATTCCACGTGCCGCTTTTGATCCGTGATACGAATGACGTCCTGCCCCTGCTGAGACATTTCGATGCGTGTGCGCTCGTCGCCCACGTACATCGTACTCGTGGACGTCTGGCCGTTCGGCCCCTGCTGAACGAGCTCGGCCGAGAACTGCGGCGCCGCGGTCTGCGCGAGGGAAGCACCCGCCGCGGTCAAGCCCAAGGCGAACAGGCCACAGGACGCAAGTCGCAGTCGATTCATAGAGTCACAACCTCCTTACCGTCGCAACATCAATGAGCCGCCTCTCAGAGGGGCGTCAATTGTATCCATCCCAGATGGGCGGGCGAATTGGCCTAGATTACCGATAGTGGGGAGTTCCCGGCACAGAGGATGCCGCTCGGCCGCCCTGGACCGAGCCCTGGGATTTAGCCCGTTCAAACAGGTTTTCCCGCCGAAATCCAGCCCGAGCCCCTGCAGGCGGGATCACCAGTGAGAACAGCTACGGGCGTCGCGGCATTCCCGTCTAACGTCCGAACCAACCATCCGGCTGGTAACCGTATGCCCCTTCCGAACCACCAGGCCCGGGCGGTTCAGCTAACCCACCCGGCCATCTGTATGGGGCAGGCCCCTCGTCCAGCCCGGATCGTATCCGCTGGACCTCGGCATCTGTCAATGGGCGGAACCTGTAGCCGCCCCGCCAGACTGCGGGCAGATCAGGCTCCTCCGGCGCACCTCGAGGCCGATAAGAGGGTCTGGAACGTGCGTTCAATCCGTCTCTGCGGTCGCCGCGGTACCTCGGATAGAGGTACTCGTCGCGGCCCATATCGGCGGGCTGGCCGTAACCGTAGGATTCTCTGCCAGAGGGATCGGTGGGCCGACGCCGGTAGGGCTCAGCGAACCGGCCGGGCGCCGGAGGGGCATAGTCACCACCCCATTGTTGGCTTGGATAACGGGACGGCGCCCAATCGCCCGACTGGGGCGAATATGGCCTTCGGCCTTCATTCCCCAAGCTGCCGTCGTAGGGATCAGACGCCTCCCCCCAAGGCCCCGGGCGACGACCTAGGCGCGGCTCCCCCCTCCCTGCGGCGCGACGGTCCCCGAACCCGCGACCGTTTCCGTAGCCCCCGTATCCTTGGTATCCGGCAGGGTCGACGTTCTGCCCGCCGCTATAGGCTTCCCGACCCTCATCGTAGCGCCCGTAATAGCCACTGTCTTCAGACATTACCGGGTTTGCCACCGATATCAGGGGAACAATGGCGAATGCGACGAAGAGAAAAGTAAGTTTCATCAATGCTGCGCACCACCGCGTGTTGCGGCCTTGCCCCTCTGTCCACACGACGCGTTCCCAAGGCGCAGCCGTTCGCGTCCCCGAGCCGCCCACCTCCAAACCTTCCGTCCGATAGGGGCCGGTCGCCCGGCCATCTCGTCCGCCCGTCATTCAAAGCTCGGACCCTCACCCTCGTCGGCCTTCAGCCGGATCCCCCGCCGCACCGCCTTCTTCTGCACGAGGGACGACTTAGCCCCACCACTCTTTCCGGCCGACTGCGCCTTAGATTCCCCTTTGCTTGCCGGCTTAGGTTTGCTCTTCTTCCTCGCCGAGCCATCACCACCGGTAGCCGGCCGGCCCTGCGTCGGCACACCCCGCAACGGGGCCACTGGGCGCTGCTCAGACGAGGGACGGTCGCCGGCACCGCGAGGGTGCGAGCCGTCGGTCGTGGGCGATGAGGGGGACGAAACCTCACGAGAAAACGACCCG
>JARRNE010000193.1:0-7423 GCA_037385305.1 Chromatiaceae bacterium
AGAGGCGCTTGGCAGACTGTCCAGTCTCCGGTCGGGTCTCCGCCAGTCCCCGTCCGGGCTGCCCACACCCCCGCCAGGGCGCACCCGACCCCTCCAACCGGGACGAAAAGAGCGATGTGCGCTTGGTATATATCGGCTGTCACAGTACGAAAAGTTCGGGGCCCATTCCGAGATGGAGCGCACGGGCGCCAAAACTGGGGCTTCAGCCTTCGCACTGTCGCCAGTCTGCTTCGCGCATCTGCGGATGGCGAACCTCTCGGGACCAAACCCTGAAGGACACGGTGGCACTCAGCTAACGGTCATGGCGTCAGCGCCACCCCAGAGAATGGTAGGGCTGCCGTCATGACCGTTCACGGTGCTGGCAAGGGTGCTTCTGTCCTGGGTAGATAGACGGCAGCTGGATCGCTCTGCCGGCCCATCAGAAAGGAGCGCCTCGGATCGACCACCACTCGGCCCGCCATGGCTGCGCGGCCAAGCAGCATCCGAAAGATCATGGGGTCGCGGTTCGTCAAGGTCAGCTCGATCGGCCACTGGAGCTCACCGACGCGGATGGCCGGGCTGATGACAAAGCGGCGTTCCCGGTGGCCGCCCGAGTCGCAAACCGCCCGCTGGTCCACGACCCGGGCGTGGCAGTGCACGACCACGTCGGAGCGCCGCTGCAGCGGATGCACACCGAAGCGAACGTACCGCTCACCTTTTCGACTGTAAGATTCCACATAGAAGGCATGGAGCGCGGAGGTCCGGGCCCCCGTATCCACTTTCGCCTTGATTAGGGGAAGCCCCAGGTCCGGCAGCCCCAGCCACTCCCGCCACCCGAGCACGAGGGGGACACCCGCCCGTGCCGATCCCTGGGAGAGGTGCAGGGCCAGGACTGGAAGGTCTCGAAACACCATGGAGTGGCTGATCATGAACGCCGTCCCCCAGTCGACGAGCATGTAACCGTTCTTAACAGCGTCTTGGGCGGTGAGACCAGGCCGAGTCGAAGAGGCACTGACCGTCCGGATCAGACAACGTGCTCGTCCTCCTCGAGATGCATGCCCAGGACCTCGAGCAACGCCCCTGTCAACGCCCCTCCAGCCATGCCTCCCAGAAGGCCTGGGGGCACATCCTGGAGAACCTGCTCAATGATGTCCTTGGTGCTCGAGTCCGGAGACCAAGCCGTTGTGCCACCCATCAGCCAAACACCCACGCCCACGACGGCGGCAATCAGGCCGGCCACCACCGGAACCGAGAGCGCCCCGGGCAAGCGCCCGATGAGGCCCCTTGCCATAGGGCCTTCGGCCAGCTTGAATAGGCTGCCAACAAGGACCACAATGCCGGCCGCCTGGACGGGAATGCCGACCTCGGTGCCAGAAAGGCCCAGGCCCGCCCACAAGATCCCGCCGGCGACAAGGCCGGCAATCAGGCCGGTCAGGGTCTCAGCAAACGAACGACCGCCGCCCATCCCAACCCAGGCATAAAGCGCCCCAGCCACCACCCCTGCCGCCGCGGAAGCAGCCGAGATGGGCAGCAGCTGAACCCGGAGACCGCCCACTATCAAGAAGCCCACAGAGGCGACAACCCCCGCCATGGCTCCCACAAGGGCGACCGGCATGGCGCTGTAAAACGTCGCGGTCGTGCCTGCGGCGCCAGCCGCGGCGAAAATGACAGCCTCCGATCCCTTGAAGCCGAGCAAAGCAAGGACGCGCAAAAGACCGGAGAAAAGGCCGCCGAATAACGCGCCGGCGAGCCCCCATACGAACAGGGTCTGCAGGATCAGAGCGGCCTTCTGTCGTGGCTTCATACCCCGACGCCGAATGTTTCCATGATGGTCGTAAGTTTAGCCGAAGCCTGACTCTGTTGACCGGCTTTCGTCGCAATACCGAGTAACACCAAGGGTGGAAATCGGGGTTGCCTCGCTTTCGAGACGCGTCGGGTTTGGCGCCGGAGCAGATGCTGGAGCGACCGTCTACCTTGCGTTATCTTAGCCGCTTAGCCAAGAAGTCGGCGTCGGCTAGGCAGGTGTAGGCCATGACAGTCCAGAGCTCCTCGCGCACCGGTTTCCCGTTGACCCGTATGCGCCGCATGCGCCGGGACGACTTCTCGCGCCGGCTGATGCGGGAGACACGGCTGACCCCCGATGACCTCATTTTTCCGGCCTTCGTGCTCGAGGGCAGGGGCGAGCGGGAGCCTGTGGTGTCCATGCCTGGAATCGAGCGCATGAGCATCGACCTGCTGGTGGAGGATGCCCATGAGATCCGGGACCTCGGCATCC
Source organism: Chromatiaceae bacterium (assembly GCA_037385305.1). Lineage (GTDB taxonomy): Bacteria > Pseudomonadota > Gammaproteobacteria > Chromatiales > Chromatiaceae > JARRNE01. Next base: position 2,255 of record JARRNE010000193.1, read on the forward strand.
CCGCAATCGCCCTGTTCCCGGTGACCCCCCAGAGCGCCAAGGCCGAAGACGCCCGCGAGGCGTACAATCCAGATGGCCTGGTCCAGCGTGCGGTGCGCGCGCTGAAGGAGGGCGTGCCGGAAGTCGGGGTAGTCACTGACGTGGCACTCGACCCATTCACGACCCATGGCCAGGACGGGCTGATCGACGAAGCCGGCTTTGTGCTCAATGACGAGACGGTGGAGGTGCTCACCCGCCAGGCATTGTCGCACGCGGATGCCGGCGCGGACATTGTGGCTCCGTCGGACATGATGGACGGGCGGATCGGCTCCATCCGCGCGGCCTTGGAGCAATCCGGGCGCATCTACACGCGGATCCTGGCCTATTCGGCCAAGTATGCATCCAGCTTCTACGGCCCGTTCCGGGACGCGGTCGGCTCCGCCGGCAATCTGGGGACCGGCAACAAGTACAGCTACCAGATGGACCCCGCCAACAGCGACGAAGCGATGCATGAGGTGGCCCTCGACCTGCAGGAAGGGGCCGACATGATCATGGTCAAGCCTGGCATGCCCTATCTGGACATCGTCTACCGCATCAAGCAGCGGTTCGGGGCCCCCACGTTCGTCTATCAGGTGAGCGGTGAGTACGCCATGCTCAAAGCGGCCGCCCAAAACGGATGGCTGGACGAGCGTGCCGTGGTCCTCGAGGCGCTCGGCTCCATCAAGCGGGCAGGTGCCGACGGGATTCTCACCTACTACGCCAAACAGGCGGCCCGCTGGCTCCAAATGGGGCCAGAGCCACAAGAGAGGCGGGCCGACGAGGTGACTTTGGCGTAACGTTCCTCTAGTCGTCAACCTCGACCCTCGGTCCTTCGCCCTCCCCGGCCCCAACAGATGACTGACCGCTACGCCGTCATTGGCAACCCGATCGAGCAGAGCAAATCACCCCTGATCCACTCGGAGTTTGCCAGACAAACGGGCCAGGATATGGAATACGGCCGCCTGCTGGGAAAGCTGGAGGACTTCCTCGCCGAGGTCCGACGGTTCTTCGCGTCGGGCGGCTGCGGCATGAATGTCACTGTCCCTTTCAAGGAGGAGGCCTGGAAGATATCGTCGGAGCGAAGCCCCCAGGCCGAGAGCGCGGGCGCGGTGAACACCCTCAGCCTCGGACGCGGCGGGGAGCTGCGCGGCGACAACACGGACGGGGTCGGTCTGCTGCGGGATCTGACCGAGAACAACGGCTTCGCGCTGGTCGGCAAGCGGGTCCTCCTGCTGGGGGCCGGCGGAGCCGCCCGTGGTGTCCTGCGCCTTTTGGTCGAAGGCGGCCCCGCCGAGCTCGTGGTAGCGAACCGCACGGCTGCGAAGGCGGAATCGCTCGTAGCCTCCGGCAAAGACTACGGTCCTCTGCGGGGCAGCGGCCTTGATGCCCTCGCCGGCGGGCGGTTCGACCTCATCATCAATGCGACCTCCGCGGGGCTGGCGGGCGAGGTCCCCAGCCTCCCCGACGACTGTCTCGCGCCCCACGCCTGGACCTACGATATGCTGTACGGCGACGCCCCTACCGCCTTCTGCCGCTGGGGCGCTGCCCACGGGGCGGACCGGGCCCTGGACGGGCTCGGCATGCTGGTGGAGCAGGCCGCCGAGTCCTTCTTCCTCTGGCGAGGCGTGCGTCCTAACACGGGCCCTGTGATCGCCCTGCTGCGCCGGGGCAGGAAAGCAAGAGCAGAGGGAGACGGAGCATGAAGATCTCGGTGCTCGGCCTTGGGCTCATGGGCGGCGCGATCGCCCTGCGATTGCGGCAGCAGGGGCTGAAGGTTACCGGATGGAACCGCTCCCCAGCGAGGGCCAGGGCGCTGGCGCAAAGCGGGATCGCCGGGGCCGCATCACCCGCCGAGGCCATTGCGGCCTCGGAGATCGCCGTGCTCGTGCTCAGCGATGCAGCCGCCATCGTCGAGACGCTGTTCGGCGGGGAAATGCCCGGGTCCTTGGAGGGACATGTCTTTGTCCAGATGGGCACCATCTCCCCCGCCCAAAGCCGGGACATCGCTGCCCGGATCGGTGCGCATGGCGGGCGGTATCTGGAGAGCCCGGTGCTCGGAAGCCTGCCGGAGGCACGGGAGGGAAAGCTCATCGTCATGGCGGGTGGTGACCCCGCCCTGTTTCAGCACTGTCTGCCGTTCCTGCTGGCGCTGAGCCGCGACCCGCGGCTGATCGGCGAGGTGGGCCAAGGGGCCGCCCTGAAGCTTGCGATGAACCAGCTCATCGCGGGCCTCACCGTTACCTTCTCCCTCAGCCTCGGCCTGGTGCGCGCCGAGAAGATCGAGGTAGCGGACTTCATGCGACTGCTCCGGGGCAGCGCCCTGTATGCCCCCACCTTCGACAAGAAGCTCGACAAGTACCTGAACGGCGAGTACGGAGCGGCAAATTTTCCCCTGAAGCATCTGCTCAAGGACGTGCGCCTGTTCCGCCAAGTCGCCGGGCAAGCCGGGCTGGACACTGCACTCACCGAGACCATCGAGGCCGCCTGCGTCCGTGCCCTGGATCGGGGTTTCGGGGATCAGGACTACTCCGCTGTCTACCAAGCCCTTGTCCCGGGCTGACCCCCATGTTGGAGCTGCCCTTTACCCACAAGCCCGGCAGGCGTGAGCGCCATCTGAAGCGAAGGCACGGAAACCCGCTGTTCGCCCGGCCACCGCATGAGGTCGAGCCGGAGGAGCTGCTTGCTGCCCAGAAGGCGGACCACGAGGAGATGGAGGACTTCAGGGGCGCTTTCGCTTCGCTGGTGCGGCGGGCGGCAAGCCTGGAGGCCAATGCCGCAAGCGAGCAGGTCCTCGCCCTGAAAGAGGACCTCGAGCGCCGGTACGAGCAGGCCTGCGGGCTGCCCGAGGACCACCTCGAGGAGAAAGAAGCGATCAAGCGGCTTATCGCCCTAATCATGCGCGCAGTCTGGCGCGCCGCCGGCGAGGACCCAGTGGCCCACCGGGAGCTTGAGGACGAGGAGCAGGCGCGGGTGATCCACTTCGCCCTCCTGGAGCATCCCCTGGTGGCGGACATCCTACACCCGGAAAGCCCGATCCTTCCCGACGAGCTGGGGCCCGCGACGCCCTTATCCGGCCGGGAGGACCAACCATCGACCTCTTTCAAGCCTGGGAGGGAGTTGCCCCGTGAAGAACATCATTGCCAGTCTCTTCGCCGCCGTCGCCATGGCTTCAGTTGCAGGGCAACCCGCCGCTCCAGCGGCCGATGAGGTCGGAGCGATCGAGCCGTTCGTGCCCGAGGGGTGGGAGCCCCTGCAGACAGCCGCGGGGGACCTGAACGGAGACGGCATCAAGGACCTCGCGGTCGTCCTCGAGCGGTCGGATGAGTCCGGAGGCGACGCCCTCGACCAACCAGGCAGCCGCGGCCTCCTGGTGCTGTTTGGCAAGCCTAAGGGTGGCTACCGCTTTCAGGCATTCGCACCCGGCGTCCTGCCCTGCGCCAACTGCCTCGGCAATGCGGAGCGGAAACCCGGGACACCCGCCTTCGTGCCCACCATCAAAGACCGGGAGCTCACCATCGGGTGGGTCCGCAGGGCGCCGGACGCGGTTGCCCATGTGAAATTGGTGGTCGCCTACGATGCAAAGCGCAACCAGCTGGGCCTGCTGACGGACGAGACCGTCGCCGCGGACCGGGTGACCGGCAAGGTTTCCTCGCGGCAGCGCAACTACGCCACGGGCACTGTCATCACCAACGGCCGACAGCAAGAGATGGCACCGAGGTTCATTCCCCTCACCCGGGTCTCTCCGGAGGAGTACTGAGCAAGTGGTCGCCCGCAAGCGGCCTCCTACAGGTCATCCGCGTTAGCAGACCCCCCCGTCCTCTGGGTCTCTGCAGCTCACGTCAAAGCAGCACGCGCTCGACCCCGCCGTTGGCGGCCTTGCTGAAAAACCGCTTCTGCCAGCCGGGGCCGAGCAGGTGGTCGGCAAGCTCGATGACGATGTAATCGGTCTTCAAGCCCGTGTCGTCCGCATACTTGGCGAGCCCCTGCTGGCAGGCCGGGCAGGCCGTCAGAAGCTTGATGCCGCCGTCGCTCCGGTCTTTACCGGTCAGGTCGCGGACCCCGAGGCGCAGCTCCTCCTCCTTGCGGAAGCGCACCTGGTTGGCAATGTCCGGGCGCGCGGTGCCCAGCGTCCCCGCCTCGCCGCAGCAGCGGTCGGAGAGGGTCACCTCCTGGCCCATCAGGTGGCTGGCGACCTTGACCGGGGCGTAGATCTTCATGGGCGTGTGGCAGGGGTCGTGGTAGAGGTACTGGACGCCGGAGACCCCCTTCAGGCTCAGGTCCTTCTCCATCAGGTACTCATGGATGTCGAGGAGGCGGCAGCCCGGAAAGATCTGTCCAAACTCGTACTGCAGAAGCCGATCCATGCAGGTGCCGCAGGAGACGATGACGGTGCGGATGTCCAGGTAGTTCAGGGTGTTGGCTACCCGGTGGAAGAGCACCCTGTTCTCCATCGTGATGCGCCGCCCGCGCCCCTCCAGGCCGGCGGCGCTCTGGGGGTAGCCGCAGCAGAGATACCCCGGCGGCAGCACCGTCTGCACGCCCTGCTCAAAGAGCATGGCCAGGGTCGCGAGCCCGATGTCGGAGAACAACCGTTCGGAGCCACAGCCCGGGAAATAGAAGACCGCTTCGGCCTCGTCGCTCGCCTTGGCCGGATCGCGCAGGATGGGGACTTGGGTCGTGTCCTCGAGACCCAGTACCTGGCGGTAGGTCCGCTTGGGAAGCTCGACCCGGATCGGCCGGCTGACCAGATCGAGCGCCTGTGCGGCCTGATTGGGCTTCCCCGTGGTGGCCGCCGGCTGCTCCTTGCGCGGGTCCGTGAGCCCGAGCCAACGGGCACCGGCATGGACCAGATTGAGCCCAGCAAAGCCCCACTCCGCGAGCCCCTTGCGGAGGAAACGGATCAACCTGGGATCGGTGGCATCCAGGAAGCGCATGGCCGCCCAGGCGCCGGGGCTGAACCGCTTCTTGCCCCGGTCCACCAGGATCCGGCGCATGCGCATGGTCACATCCCCGAAGTCGATATTCACGGGGCAGGGCGGCAGGCACTTGTGGCACACGGCGCAGTGGTCCGCCACGTCGTTCATGTCCGTGAAGTGGCGCATGGAGAGTCCCCGCCGGGTCTGCTCCTCGTACAGGAAGGCCTCGATGATG
>JARRNE010000194.1:0-5329 GCA_037385305.1 Chromatiaceae bacterium
GAAAGGCGACGTGCGTCAGATAGAACCAGGCAAGCGGTAGGAGCAACAGCACCAGGGGGATCGCCACCCACAGCCACTGGGTCCGGGAGACGCCGATGGCTGGGCCGTTCGGGCCGGCGAGCGCCGCATTCGTCGGATCACCGAAAAGGTTGAGCATGCCGCCGATGGCAACGGCATAGGCAATGCCCAGGAGAAGGGCGGGGGCGAAGCGCTCGATGGGATCCCGGGACTTCAGCACCTGACCGCCGAGTCGCCCGGCGAGGGTCTGCAGCACGCTGACACCCAGCGGCAGCAGCAAAATGGCCACCGTCGCCGGCGAGGCCCAGATGCTTAGGAAGGCGCCTACGGCCATGAAGCCTGCAATCACACGCCGCGGCTGGGCGCCGAGGGCGAGCAAGGTCAGCAACGCGGCCCGCCGATGCAGTCCACACTTCTGAATCGCCGCCCCCAGCAGGAAGCCGCCCAGGAGCAGGAACACGAGGGGCTGCCCGTAAGGCGCCGTCGCCTCTCCGATGCTGCCTGCCCCCAGCAGCGGAAAGAGCACGACCGGCAGGAGCGCGGTAGCGGCAAGCGGGATAGGTTGAGTGAGCCACCAGGAGCCCATGAGGACCGCCACGGCTGCGGTCACGCGGCCGGCGGGCGGCAAGGCGTCGTCTCCAAACCAGACCCAGACCGCAATGGCGAGCATCGGCCCCGACAGGACGCGGAGCCAACGCGCGGTGCCTCTGTCAATGCGGATCCCGGGGGGCTGGCGGGGCGGATCAAAGGGCATATCTGCTACCAGGGCCTTACATTATCCGGGGTGGCGCTGACGCCATGGCCGTTACGACGAAAGTCGCGCGTAGCGCGCTCCCTGTCACCCTCGCCCACTGGGAGAGGGCCGGGGTGAGGGAAACGGTCATGGTGGCAGCGACCGACTTTGTCCCATATTGGTTCTCTGGGGTGGCGCTGACGCCATGGCCGTTAGGTCCAACCCGACCTTTCGGTTCACAAACCGGGTCACAGCCACCTTCGAGAGGTCCACATCCCCCGGACGATATGCATCCTTGTCCCATCCTACCAGACCTTACCTCGGTGACGCGGTCGGGGACGCTCACCTGCCGGGACGATGGGCAGGGGTGAGGCCATGTTTCTCGGCGTGCAGATACCGTGACTGACCATTAATATATTCGAATATTCAGCTGGCGCCATAGCTGCGATCCCTCGTCCAACCCGATTCTTCCCTGGGCGGCGGTGCGCCCGGGGGCCTTTTCGAACCCGACCTTCCGTGAAAGGGAAGGAGCGAGAGCACGGTGGAGCGCGAAGTCATCCATGTAGACGTTCTGATTGTCGGCGGCGGCCCGGCGGGGCTGGCTGCCGGCATTCATCTGGCCGACCTCTCTCGCGCGGCGGGCGCGCAACGACATATCCTGCTGATCGAAAAGGGCGCTACGATCGGTGCTCATAGCATATCGGGGGCTGTGGTCAATCCCTCCGCCCTGCGGGAGCTGCTGCCGGACGTCCCGGAGAAGGAGATCCCGTTCGAGTCGCCGGTAACCGCGGACCGGATGGTCTTCCTGAGCGCCCGCTCCGCCTTTGCGCTGCCGTTCCACCCGCCGTACATGGGAAGCCAGGGGTGCTACGTGGCTGCTCTGGGCAGGCTGACCCGTTGGCTCGCCGAGATCGCCGAGAGCAAGGGGGTCCAGGTGTACCCGGGCTTCAGTGGTCACAGCCTGCTCTACGAGGGCGACCGGGTGGTCGGCGTGCGGACCGGAGACACCGGGGTCGACGAGCACGGCAAGCCGCGGGAGAACTATCAGCCCGGCACGGACGTCCGCGCCCGGGTCACCCTGCTCGCGGAGGGTTCACGAGGTCACCTGGCGAAGGGACTGATTCGCCGCCTCCGGCTCGACCAGGGCCGCAATCCTCAGGTCTACGCCATCGGGGTAAAGGAGCTGTGGTCCATGCCGGAGAGGACGCTGCCCGCCGGGGAGGTGATCCACACCATGGGCCATCCCCTCAGCTCCCGCCAATTCGGCGGTGGATTCATCTACGGGTACGGCAACAACCAGGTCGCCCTCGGCCTGGTCGTAGGGCTCGATTACACCGACCCGGCATTCGATCCCCATCACGCGTTTCAGATCTACAAGCGCCACCCCTTCGTCGCCAAGCTCCTCGGGGAGGGGCGGCTGATCCGCTACGGTGCCAAGACGATCCCAGAGGGGGGATTGTTCGCGATGCCCCGCCTCTACGCGCACGGGGTCATGCTGCTGGGGGACTCGGCGGGGCTGGTGAGCCTGCCGAGCATGAAGGGCGTGCACCTGGCGATCCAATCCGGCATGCTCGCCGCGAAGACCGCCGACGAGGCCCTGGCCTGGGGCGACACCTCCGGTGCGGCCCTCGCCGGATACGAGACCCGCTTCAAGGACAGCCCGGCGCACCAGGATCTGCGCCAGGTGCGCAACTTCCGCCAGGGGTTCAAGCGCAACCTGTTCTTGGGGGCGATGCACTTCGCAGCGCAGCTGGTGACCGGCGGCCGCGGCCTCTCCCTCTCCGGCCGTTATGCCATGGAGGAGGACTGCGACCGGCTGGAGGTCCCCTCCGAGGTCCGCCGTGGCTTCCGTGAGCGGTCCCGGGACCAGCTGGTCTTCGACAAGAAGCTGACCTTCGACAAGGCGACGGATATCTTCTATTCAGGGACCAAGCACGACGAGTACGCCCCTTGCCACCTGCTCGTTCCGGACCGGGAGAAATGCCGCGCGGTCTGTATCCCAACGTACGGCGGACCCTGCCAGCACTTCTGTCCGGCGGAGGTCTACGAGATCGCCACCGATCCGAGGACGGGGGAGAAGGACCTGAAGCTGCACCCGGGCAACTGCGTGCACTGCAAGGCCTGCGACATCAAGGACCCCCTGCGCAATATCGAGTGGATCACGCCCTACGGCGGCGATGGCCCGGAGTACGAGGCCTTCTGACACGACCATGACACTGAAGATCATCAGCCTGATGAAGCAGGTGCCAGTCCCCTCCGAGATGCGGATGGGCGCCGACGGTTTGATGGACCGCACCAAGGCCAAGTCCATCATCAACGTGGACTGCACCTTTGCCCTGGAGCAGGCCCTGCAGATCAAGAACCAGGTACCGGACGCGGAGCTGATCGTGCTCTCCATGGGACCCGCCAGCTTCGAGCAGTCCCTGCGCAAGGCAGTGGCGATGGGGTTCGACCGCGCGGTCCTGCTCTCGGACCGCCGCCTGGGTGGCTCCGACACCTTTGTCACGGGGCTGTGCCTCGCGGCGGCCCTGCGGAAGCTCGGCTTCGACAAGGACAGTCCGGGCCCCTTCATCGTCTTCGCCGGCCGCCAGACCAGCGACGGGGACACCGCTCATGTGCCGTCCCAGGTGGGGGAGAACCTCGGGATCCCCCAGGCGACCTTTGTGGACAAGGTGGACCTTGCGGGGGATCACCTGGTCGTGCGCCGAATCATCGAGGGCGGCCACCAGTCGCTCAAGCTGCCGCTCCCCTGCGTGGTCTCCATCGCCCCGACCGCCATCCCGGCGCGGCGTCCGTCGCTGGCGGGCACCATGCGCGCGAAGAAGGCGGACATCGAGAAGCTGGACCTTGCGGAGGTCGGGGTCAGCCCGGACCGGGTCGGGCTGGACGGCTCCCCGACCCTGGTGGCCAAGGTCGTCAACATTGAGCGGCACCGCCCGCCGGTCGCCTTCGCGGTCGGTGACACCCCGGCCGAGCTGGTGGACGACCTATGCGAGAAGATCGAGCGGCCGCCGGCTTCCTTCGATCTTCCCCGCGTCGTAGAGGACGAGGAGGCGTCGGCGAATGCCGCCGGTGGCAAGCACGCTGGCTACACCAGGATCGATTTTCGCGAGGGCGCGCGGGGCATCCTGACCTGGGTGGAGATGCACGGCACGCGCCCCGCGGCCTCGTCCCTGGAGATTCTGGCACCGGCGCGGCGTCTCGCCGACCAGCTGGAGACCCGGGTCATCTCCGTGGTGATCGGGCACGGAGTCGGGGAGGCCGCAAAGGAGGTCATTGCCCGCGGAGCGGACGAGGCGATCCTGGTGGATGATCCGCGGCTGGCGGAGTACCGCATCCTCCCCTTTGCCCGCATCATCGCCCAGGTCGCCACGGAGATGCGGCCCGAGATCGCCCTCTTTGCCGCCACCACCTCGGGGCGGGAGCTCGCGCCCCGCATCGCCACCCGGGTGCACGCAGGGGTCACCGCCGACTGCACCAGCTTGGAGGTGGGCGAGTACGTCTACCGGCGCAAGAAGCAGATCCTGTACCCGGTGCTGGAGGCCATTCGACCCACTTACGGGGAGAGCAAGCTGGCCACGATCGTTGGCTTCACCTGCCCCCAGATTGCCACGGCGCGTCCGGGGACCTTCAAGTCCTTGCCCCCGGAAGGGCCGCGGAAGGGCGAGGTCACCCTGTTCCGGCCGCAGCTCGAGCCGGAGGACTTTGCCGCGGAAATACTAGAGACCGTGCGGGAGGAGGGTGGCGGTCAGGCCCTCTTCCACGCCGACATCATCATCACCGGCGGCCGCCCGTGCGGGGAGCACGACGGCCTGCAGATGGTGAGGGACCTGGCTCAGGCCCTGAGGCAGCAAGGGCTCAACGCCGAGTGGGGTGCCACCCGCCAAACGGTAGACAACGGCTTCGCGCCCTACGCCCGCCAGATCGGCCAAACCGGCAAGACGGTGCGTCCGCGGGTCTATCTGGCGGTCGCCGTCTCGGGCGCGGTCCAGCACGTGATTGGCATGTCGGAGTCCAACAAGATCGTCGCCGTCAACCACCATGCCCACGCAAACATCTTCAGGAGCGCGGATGTGGGCGTCGTCGGCGACTACGAGAATCTCTTCCCCGAGCTCATCAAGAGGGTCCGGGAGGGCTTTTCCTTCGGCCTCGAGCCGGCGGAGTGACCGGTCCGGTGTGCGCCTGATCAGCTCCGCGCAAGCCCACGCCACCTCCCGTCATCCAGGCACGGAACGCCGGGATCCGGGGCCCAGCCGGGCTTTCGCAGACGTTGCCGCCGGGCAAGCTACCCTCCGTGGCAGCTGCCATCAGGGCTTCTCCTCCTGTCCCTACCTCTGCCTCTCTGTAATTCCGTTCCGCCGGAATTTGAGCAAGGATATGGGCATGCCCCCATCCCCGATCGCCGATTCGGCTTGGAGCAGCCATGATCAGATTGACAATTAACGGGACGCCCCGCGAGCTGGACCTGGACCCCAACATGCCCCTCCTCTGGGCCATCCGCGAGCATGTGGGGCTTACGGGGACCAAATACGGCTGCGGGATCGCCCAGTGCGGCTCCTGCACCGTGCACCTGAACGG
>JARRNE010000195.1:0-5327 GCA_037385305.1 Chromatiaceae bacterium
CTTCCGCGGCAGGGCCGGCACCTAGCGATTGACGAGCTCTTGTTTCAGGATCTTCGGGGTCACGAAGATCAGCAGCTCGCTGTTGTTGTCCTTGTTCGCCTTTTCCTTGAACAGGTTGCCGACGACCGGAAGGTCTCCGAGCCATGGCACCTGCTTCTTGCTGAACGTCTTGGTGCGCTCGTACACGCCCCCGAGCACGACCGTCTCGCCGTTGTCCACCAGGACGGAGGTGGTCACAGCGTTGGTGTTCAGTGGCGGCTCGCCGTTGATGGATCGCGAGTAGTCTGCCTCGTCTTTCTTGACTAAGAGATCCATGATGATGCGGGAGTCAGGGGTGATGTGGGGTGTGACATCCAGCTCCAGAACCGCATCCTTGAATTGCACGTTGGTTCCGTTCTGGGAGACCGTTTGATACGGAATCTGCTGCCCCATTTTGATAACGGCCTGGTGTTGATCAGAGGTGATCACCCTTGGGCTGGAGATAATCTCCCCGCGCCCTTCCTGCTGCATGGCCGTAAGCTCCAGCTGAACCAGATAGGAGCCCACCTTGCCGAGGAGCCTGGCCATACCACTGGTGGCGCCAACAGCGGGAAGGTTGACCATCAGCGCCTGAGAGCCCGAGCCGCTGGGGTTCTCGATCGAGGAGTTGTAGGGCAATCCAGTGACGGCGCTCTGCATGAAGGGGCCGGTGTTGATATTGGCGGTGCCCGGTATGTTTCCTGCCAGCCCTGCATTGCTACCGCCGCTCACGAGGGCCTCGGTGTGTCCTTCGCGCCCAACGGACCCATTGACGCCGAATTGAACCCCGATATCCCGGGCGAAATCGTTGTTGGCGATCACGACGCGGGATTCGATCATGACCTGGCGGACCGGGACGTCCAGCTTGGTGATCATCCGCCGAATGTCCTCCAGCTTGGCCCCTGTGTCCTCGACCAGCAGCGTGTTTGTGCGGGGGTCCACGGTGACATGGCCCCGCTCGGACAACAGCTTGTTGTCTTTTGCCTTTAGAATCTTTGCAAGCTCGCTCGCCTTTGCGTAGTTGATCTGGATGAACTCGGAGTGAAGGGGGGCAAGCTCCCGGATGTCGTTGTCCGCCTGCAGCTCCAGCTTCTCTTGGGCGGCGATCTCCTGGGTGGGGGCGACCATGATGACGTTGCCGTTCCGCCGCATGGACAGACCCTTCGACTTCAGGATGATGTCGAGCGCCTGGTCCCAGGGGACGTTCTTCAAGCGCAGGGTGATATTGCCACGCACCGTGTCGCTGGCAACCAGATTCAGTCCGGTGAAGTCCGCTAACAGCTGCAGAACGGCGCGGACCTCGATGTTCTGGAAATTCAGCGACAGGCGATCACCGGTATAAACCTTGTTCCTGCGGTCTCGTTCCCGCTTTTTCGCTTTGCTCACCGGGCGGAACTCGAGGACAAACTGGTCATCCGCTTGATAGGCAAGGTAGTCGTACTCGCTCGTGGTCTGGATATCCACCTGCGTGTCTTTGCCCTTGGGGACCGACTCCACGGAGATGACAGGGGTCCCGAAATCCGTCACATCGAGTCGCCTCACAAGGCGCGGGGGGATCGAGGCATCCTTGATATCGGCGATTACGCGGGTGCCCTTTTCGGTGACGGATACGGCTGTGTTCCGGCTCGGCAGGGTGATCTTCACCCGTCCCTCCCGCCCGGGACCGCGCTGAAAATCGATGTCCCGGATGGCGCCCGGTTCGGCCCTGCCTCTCGAGGACGGCTTGGTGCGTACGCTGCGTTGCTTGGTGCGCGCGCTGCGCTGTGAGGACGAACGGGGCGCGGCGCTGGCTGCGCCATTGATAGACAGGTACACCTGGTCACCTCTGGTGTCGACCTGGTAGGGTACTGCCTTGCTCAGGTCGACGACCACTCGCGTACGGTCGCCTGCCTCGACAGCTGCCAAGCCTTGTACGGGGCCGATACCGATGGGAACGGACCTCGTGGCGAGCGCGCTCTTCACGCCCTCGAAGTCGAGCACGATCCGGGCCGGGGATTCCGTCGAGAACACCCCGGGCGGTTTGACAGGCCCGGACAGGGTGAGGTCGATACGAACCTCGTTTCCAGGCAGTGCCGAGAACTGCACGTCCTTAAGCTCGGTCGCGGCAACCGCCTGAGAGCAGGGCACAAGCCCGGCCACCAGAAGGATGAAGGCGCTCAGATATGGCGCGGCCGAGTGCGCCATACGGGCAGAAAGTGACATCGAACGAATCGGCAAGCTGTTCATCACGCCTGAATCCCCCGCGGCTTATTGACTTAACGCAATGCTGGCCTGACGCTCGTGCCAGTCCCCTGGTTTATCGGAAACAATCTCGGTGAGATCAATCTCGTTATCGCTGATGCGCGTGATCTGCCCGTTGTTCGTTCCCATGTAATTCCCGACATGTACGCGGTACAGGGTGCCGCCAGGCGCCTTTATCAGCCCCCACATTGTATTGTCCTGTGCCAATGTCCCCACCATCTCCAGCGAGTCGAGGGCATACTCCTCCAGCTCTTCCTTGCGGCGTATTTTGGGCGCAATCCCATTACTTGTGCCTGCGGCCGCCTGCGCGGTTTGAGTATCCATGACAAAGGGGTTGCGCCGATCGCCTGGCTGGTAGACAAAGGTGTCGACGGGCTTAATATCTGGTAGCGGGGCGATCGGAGGCGGCTGCCGCTGCTTGACCTCCTGAACGTAGCGCTTCAGCTCGCCCATGTGCGCGTTTCCGCAACCTGCAAGCGTGAGACAAACGAGGAACGCAAGGGAATCTCTTTGGCTCATCTCCGGCCTCCCTTTTTCTTTCCTCTCTTGTGCTTCGGAGCACCTCCGCCTGGTTCATCGAGGTAGCGATACGTCTTGACCGTCGCGCTCATGGTCAACCTCTCCGCAACGCCCTTGGCCGCTTTCTTGCCGTGGGACCCAATATTTATGTTATGAATCGTGACGATGCGAGGCAGGGCGGCAAGCCCGCTGATGAAGCGACCGAATTCATGGTACTGCCCGGTCACTCGGACCTGGATCGGAAGCTCCGCGTAGAAGTCCTTCAGATGCTCCCCAGACGGCTGGAACAGCTCGAAGTCGAGACCTGCAGCGAGCCCTGTCTGCGAGACATCCACCAGCAGGGCGGCCACCTCTGTCTTGTCCGGCAGCTGCCGAAGCATGGCGCCGAAGGACTCCTTCATCTCCTCCAGCTGGTGCCGATAGGCATTCAGGTTGGCCGCCTTTCGCTGCTTGGCTTCAAAGCTGGCCCGCAGCTTAGGTTCCTTCTGCTCGGTCGTCTGAAGCTGGGATACCTGGTCCTTCGTATCATAATAGTACCAACCCCCGGCCAAGGCGCCGCACAACAGGGCGATGGCGACCGCCTTAACAGGTCCCGGCCAATCGCCGATGTTATTGAAATCGAGCTCATTCAGCTGGTTGAGGTCCATCGCTGGTACCTACTTTGTTTCCGGATGATCGGCAGCGCCAATGGATGTCGGCTCCAGTGCGCGCTGCGGTTCAGCTGTCGGATGGCGCTGCGTCCTCGTCATTACCCTGTCCTCTCCTGCGACGCCCCGGATCTTTCGGGTTGAGCCGGACCCCGTTGCCAGGCTGACTTGTACAATTGAGGTTCGGCTGTGGGACTGGAGGCTGTGCTTCTCGCCCCCTTTTTCGAGCGGGCGCCCGGTGTGGCCGAGCTGGGCTCCTTCTGCTTGAAGCGCAACCTGAACTCGCTGAGCCCGCTCGCTGTCTTGTCCTTTTGTTGGATCAATAGGAGGTGGGCGTCTCCGAGCCAGGATGATGCGTCGATGTTGCGCATGAAGGCGGATACGCGGGCATTCGACTGGGCCCGGCCTTCGACCACGACAGTCTTTCCGTCCTGACTCTCTTTTGTGAGATAGACGCCATCCGGAATCGCTTTGACGAGCTCGTCAAACAGATGCACGATCTCGGGGCGACTTTCCTGCAGCCGTTGAATCACGTCCATTCTGGCGAGCAGATTCGCCTTGGTCTGCTCCAGCTTCCTAATCTCGCCGATTTGGCGATCGAGCATGCTGATTTGCTGCTCCAAAAATTGGTTCCGCTCCTGCTGAAGGGAAATCATGCGGTCGAGCTGTAGATGAACGCCAACCCCGATGAGGAGCGTCGCCGCCAGGCTCGCGGCCGTGATCGCGGCAAGGTCCCGCTGCCTGCGCTTCCTTTCCGCCTCGCGCCACGGCAGTAAATTGATTCGCGCCATTAGTCAAACCCTCTTAGCGCTAGCCCAACCGCAATAATCAGCGTTGGCGCGTCGCGGTTCAGCATCTGTGCCTGGATCTTCGGCGATAGGGCCATGTGGCCGAATGGGTTGGCGATGCCGGTGGGGATGCCGAGGCGCTCCTCCACCAGCTCGTCTATGCCCTTGATGCCAGCCGATCCTCCGGCCAGGATCACTTGGTCGACACGGTTGAAGGTGCTCGCGGAGTAGAAGAACTGCAGGGCTCGGCTGATTTGCTGCGCGAGCGCCTCATTGAACGGACTGAGCACTTCTGTCTCGTAATTGTCCGGCAGGCCTCCATCAATCACTTGTTGCAGCGCTTGGGCTCGAGGCACCCCATATCGTCTCTGGACATCCTCGATGAGCTGCTGGCCGCCGAAGTTCTGCTCCCGCGTGTAGACGGTGCGTCCATCGTGTAGGACATGCAGGGTCGTGGTGGTCGCCCCGATGTCGGCGACGGCTACGTTGTGCTCCGGGTTCTCGCCGTGGCTGCGCAGGAGGAGGGCGCATGCGTTCTCCATTGCGTACGCCTCCACGTCAACCACCGTCGGGGTCAAGCCCGCGATCTCCAGGGCGGCGACGCGGTCGTCTACATTCTCTCGCCGCGAGGCTGCAAGGAGGACGTCCACCATCTCCCCACCTCCGGCGGAGGGTCCCAGAACGTCAAAGTCGATGTTGACCTCTTCAAGCGGGTAGGGGATGTACTGGTCGGCCTCGAGCTGGATCTGGGTCTCCATCTCCGCGTCGCTGAGGCTTGACGACATGGAGATAACCTTGGTAATGACGGCCGAGCCGGACACAGCGACGGCCGCGTCCTTGGCCCTGGTGCCCGATCGGTTGACCGCCTTGCGTATGGTCTCGCCCACCGCCTGGACTTCTGCGATCTTCTTCTCGACAACCGCATTAGGCGGCAAGGGCTCCACCGCGTAGTTTTCCACCCGAAACAGCGACGCGGAGCCGCCGTTTGTCTTGGCCAACTCAATCAGCTTGATCGCGGTGGAGCTGATGTCGACACCCAGCAAGGCAGGTTTTTTCCGCGTGAAACTAAACATGATGTGTGCGAGATGCCCCTTGCGCGCCCGATCGTTAGATT
>JARRNE010000196.1:0-5316 GCA_037385305.1 Chromatiaceae bacterium
TCCGTCGCGGGAACCTGAGCGCAGTCGCCACAGCAATGCGGGCGAACGAGAGCGCCTACGCGCCACCTGGCCACATGGGACCGGTCTCCTCGGCCCTGGAGGGCGAGCTTCGAGCCAACGTGCGCCGGCACGGCATCGTGGTCTGGCTCGACCTGGACGACCATTACTCGGACTTCGTTGACGGGCTGATCCGGATGCGTGCGGACGGCGAGCTGCCCTATGCCGTCTGCGCCTATCGGGGCAGCTTCCTGGAGCTATTGCTCGCCCTTGAGCCAGAGGCCGGCGGATCCGAGAAGACCCCCCTGCTGATCCATCTGCCAGGGTTCAACGAGGAGTCGGTTCGTATGACGCCACTCCTTGAGCTGTACGAGGCGGGCGTGCGTTTCCGCAAGGCGCTCCCCACGCTCGTGGCCGAGGCGGCCGTCGGGCGCGTCCCCCAGGAGAGGGTCGCGGCATTTCTCGCGAACGGCGACGTGACGCTGGCGGGAGCCGACGCTTGGCTTGCCAATAGCCTGAATGCGCGCTCTGGCGAGCTTGCAGGCATCTTGCGGAGCTTGAGCCTCACGGCGCTGGTGGACGACCTGTTCGCGGCTGGTGCGGTTGCTGACCGGCTGGACGACCCCGAGGACCAGGCGGTGCTTTGGGAGCATGTTCGGGCCACGACCGGAATGCCTGGAGACTGGCAGGAGACCTTTGCCCAGGTCGCCAGGGCGAAGGCGTCGGAGATCGCATTCGTCGTTGCCGGCTGGGCACTCTGCGTCGAGTATGCACACGACCTCAATCGGCCGCCCCTTGATCCGCGACTCCGCGCAACGGCCGGTCTGCCGGCACCGCTGGTGGAGAGCTGTCGACTGCTGTGCGCACATCTGCGAGCACGCCATCCGGGTTTCTACTCAGGGATCTCAGACGACACGGCTGGCTGGTTGGCGGAGGAGGTGGCGCAGGCCAGGGCCGAGGACTTGGGCCGCACGGATACCTTCAGATTCGAGGAGGAAACCATCCTATCCGCGGCCCTGTCCGCGCTGGGTGCCGGGCGATGGCGGGCGGTGCTGGACTGGGCCGGGCCTCGAATGGAGGGGGACAACTTCTGGCTCCAACGGGAGCCGGCGCGGATCTCCGCCTGGAGGCTGGTCGAGGCCGCCGCGCGTTTGGGCGAGGCCATCGCGCAGGCCGGATCCTCCCTCAAACCCGCCGAGGACGTGGGGGCGGCAGTCGACCGTTATCGACTCGTGGGCTACAAGGTCGATCAGGCCCACCGGCATCTGGAGCAGCTGCGGATTGCGCTTCTCTATCCCCAGGTACCGCGCTTTGAGGTCATCCGCAGAGGGCTGGATCAGGTCGTGGCCCTGTGGCGGGATTGGGCGGATGCCTGGGCACTGGACTTCAATGCACTGTGTCTCTCCAGCGGCTTCCTGCCGGCGCTGGGACTGCAGCAGCGAACCCTCTTCCGCGAGGTCGTCGAGCCGCTGACTGAATCGCCCGGCACGACGGCTCTGTTCCTGATCGACGCGCTGCGCTACGAGATGGGCGAAGAGCTGTTTCGTTTGCTCAGCGAGACTCGAGCTACGCACATCCGGCTCGATGTGCGCCTAGCCGAGCTGCCGACGGTGACGGCGGTGGGCATGAACGCCTTGGCCCCCGTCGCCTCCCCGTTGAGGCTGAAGCCCGTAATTGCCGATGGGGAGATTCGCGGTTTCGTTTCGGGTGAGCTCAGCGTCTGCAACCCCGAAGATCGCAAGCGCGCCATGCAGGGGCGCGTCGGCGGTGCCACAGCCCCCTGGTTGAGCCTTGACGAGGTGCTGACACGGAGCGGGTCGGCACTGAAGCAGGCCGTTGCCCGGGCGCGACTGGTTGTGGTGTCGAGCATCGAGATAGACGATGCCGGCGAGAAAGGCATCGGGCCAGCCTTCTTCGATCAGGCCATCCAGCGTTTGCGAGGGGCCTGGAAGCTGCTGCGGGATGCCGGCGTGCGCCGCTTCGTGATCACCGCTGATCACGGGTTTCTGTTGGTGGATTCGGCTACCGCCGCGTTGCAGAGCCACGGGCGAAAGGTCGATCCAAGCCGGCGGCATGTGCTCTCGCCCCTTGCCGCGGATCATCGCAACGAGGTCCGTGTCCCCCTGACCGCATTGGGGTACGAGAGCACGGATCTGCACCTGATGATGCCGCAGACCACCGCACTGTTCGACACGGGACGCCGGCGGCGAGGCTTCGCCCATGGCGGCAACAGCCTACAGGAGCGGGTCATTCCCGTGCTGACCCTCGAGCATCGGGCTGCTGCGGGTGTCGATACCATGCGCTACGGGATCGAGGCGCGGGCACTGGACGCCGTGGCGGGAATGCATTGCATCGAGGCGGAGGTGAATCCTCTGGCCCAAGGGGCACTGGATTTCGGCGGGACAACTGAAGTTGAGCTGGCGCTGCGTGTCCCGGAGGCACCGTCGGTCCAGGTGGACCTATGCCAGGTGCGGGGCGGGGCACGATTGGTCGGCGGTTCGGTTGTCGCCTCGGTGGGTCAGCAGTTCGAGCTCTTCTTCAGGTTGAGGGGATCGCAAGATGCTCGCGTTCGGGTGGACTTGGTCCATCCGACAGCCGAGACAACTGTGGATCCCTGCACCGTGGAGGGGCGGTTCGCGGTGACGCCCGCCCGTTCGGCTCCCGCGGTCGGCGGCGACACGGGCAGTGCGTCCGACGCAGACTGGCTAGAGCGGATTGGCGACGAGGGCGTTAAGCGCGTCTTCGCTCACCTGTCGGCCCACGGTGCCCTGACGGAGCCGGAGGCGGCGGCGCTGCTCGGTGGTACCCGCGCCCTCCGGCGGTTTTCCCTGCATTTCGAGGAGCACGCCCGCAACGCGCCCTTCGCCGTCCGTATCGATGTCATTGGGGGCGTGAAGCGCTACGTGAAGGACGGTACCGAACGATGACCGCATTGACCCGTCACGACTTGGAGCACCTGTTCGAGGCTCTGCGCAAGGGGCTCGTTCCAGAGCGGGGGCTCGATGCCTTTGCGGTGGGGATCGAGAAACAGCGACAGGAAATGGGCCGGCAGCTCGAGCTGGTGCGCCACGGAGAGGGCACCGTCAAGTTCCTGCGCGGCGGCTACGGGTGCGGCAAGACATTCATGACCCGGCTCACCCTGGCCGAGGCCCAGAGCCAGGGGTTCGCGACCAGCTTCGTCGTGGTCTCGGACAATGACTTGCGCTTCCAACGCTTCGACGACGTCTACCGCAAGGTGGTGACCGAGCTCGGCACCAACCTGTGCCCGCGCGGAGCGCTCGGCGACATCTTGGACCGCTGGATCGCTCGGGTGGAGGAGGGCCTGGTCGCGGCAGGAGACGACGAGGAATCGTCCGGCTTCGACGACCGGGTCAGGCGGCGCCTGGACGAGGATCTCGTTGCGCTCACCGGAGGACGGGCGCCTCCGGATTTCGTTCGCGTGGTGCAGACCATCTTCGATCTGAAGCAGCGGGGAGAGATGGTCGAGGCGGGCGCCCTGATCTCATGGCTCTCGGGCAGTGGCAACGTCGCTGCATCGGCCAAGAAGGCGGCGGGCATCAAAGGTGACATTGAGAGCCGCAGCGCAATGGACTATCTGCGAGGGGTCCTGGAGATCGTGAAGGCGGCAGGGTTCAAGGGTCTGGCAATTTTCATCGACGAGGCCGAAACCATCCTGCGGATGCGTAAGGATTCCCGCCACAAGTCACTCAACGGCATCCGCCAGATCACTGACGCCGCCGGGTCCTACCCAGGGCTCTTGTGGGTCTTCACGGGTACCCCGGAGCTGTTCGATACCCGTCAGGGAGTGGCGGGGCTGGCGCCCTTGCACGAGCGTGTCCGCTTCATCAAACAGGGCCAGTTCGCCAGTCTTCGCCAGGCGCAGCTGGAGCTGACGCCATTCTCAGCGGAACGCCTGCGGGCGGTGGCCATTCGGCTGCGGGAGCTGTTCCCGGCCAGCGACCCGGAGCGGTTAGAGGCGTGCATCGACGATGCCTTCATCGATCGCCTCGTGGCCGAGGTGACCAAAGGCTTCAAAGGGGACGTTGGGGTGGTACCGCGGCAGTTCCTGCGCGAGCTCATCACCCAGATGGACCTGGTGGACGAGAATCCTGACTACGATCCTTCGGCCCAGTACGGCTTCTCGCCCTCTGAGCTGAGCGATGAGGAGACATATCGGTTGTCGGGCACGCACGCCGAGATCCCAGACGTGGACGACGACCTGGTGCCTAACGAGGACGCCTGGTGAGCGTCTTTGCCCGCTTCCCGCCGCGTCTGCAGGAGGCGATCGTTGCGCGTCTAGGCTGGTTTAGCCTTCGAGCGGTTCAAGAAGAGGCGGGGCAGGCGATCCTTGACGGACGAAACGTCATTATCCTCGCGCCCACCGCCGGCGGAAAAACAGAGGCGGCGGTTTTCCCAATGTTGGCGCAGATGATCGAGGACCCGCCCGCCGCTGTGGCGGCGGTCTACGTCGCTCCGATCAAGGCGCTGCTCAACAATCAATCCGAACGCCTAGGCCTGTATACAGAAATGGTCGGGCTGCGGCGGTTCGTTTGGCACGGCGATACGCAGGAGAGCGAGCGCCGCTCATTCCTGCGCGAGCCGAGCGCTCTGCTGATGACGACGCCGGAATCGCTGGAGGTCATGTTGATGTCCCCCCGCGTCGACGCGAGCGGACTTTTCGGTGATCTCCGATTGGTCATCGTCGATGAGATCCATGCGCTGGCGGGGACGGATCGGGGGGCGCACTTGATGAGCGTCATAGAGCGCCTGGTGCGCCTGTCACGCCACGACGTGCAACGCGCTGGTCTGAGCGCAACGGTTGGCAACCCTGCGCAAATACTCGAGTGGCTAAGTGGCACCTCAGGGCGGGCGCGAGAGGTAGTAGATCCTCCGAAAGAGCTGGCGGCCCGTCAGCTGCTTGTGGTCTATCGTCCCGACCTCGCCGGTCTGGCTGCGGGCGCCTCCAAAGTAGCTAGAGGCGCGAAAAGCCTATTCTTTTGTCAAACGCGTTCCGTCGCGGAAGCAGTGGCCGAGCAGATGCGGCGGGCTGGTACGGTCGTGTTCGTTCATCACAGCGCGGTCTCGAAGGACGAGCGCGAGCTCGCCGAGGAACGGTTTAATCGGGGTTCCGACGCTTGCATTGTCTGCACCTCTACCTTGGAGCTGGGCATCGACGTCGGGGATCTTGATCTTGTGCTGCAGGCCAAAGCGCCCGAAACGGTAGGCTCGTTTCTGCAGCGGATGGGGCGGACCGGGCGCCGTCTGGGCCAGGCGGCTAACACGACATTTTTCTGCGAAACGACCGACGGCATGCTGCAG
>JARRNE010000197.1:0-9962 GCA_037385305.1 Chromatiaceae bacterium
GTTGTTGCGCCCGACGGTGCCGGTCTCCCGCAGGTCGGAGACCTTATCGCCATACGCGTAAGCCATGCTGTATTCCTTGCCGTTGCGCCGGACCCGGACCTCCAAGCGCTTGGACAGGGCATTCACTACCGACACGCCCACGCCGTGGAGTCCGCCGGAGAATCGGTAGCTGTCCGCAGAGAACTTTCCTCCGGCGTGCAGCTTGGTCAGGATGACCTCGACCCCGGGCATGCCCTGCTCCGGGTGCACGTCGACCGGCATACCGCGCCCATCGTCCGTCACCTGCAGCGAGCCGTCGGCGAACAAGACCACCTCGATTGTGCGGGAATAGCCCGCGATGGCCTCGTCGACGCTGTTATCTATGACCTCTTGGGCCAGATGGTTCGGCCTGGAGGTGTCGGTGTACATGCCCGGGCGTTTACGCACCGGGTCCAGCCCGCTGAGGACCTCGATCGCCGAGGCGTCATAGTTACCGCTCATCAGGGGGATTTGGCTGTTCGTCAGCTCGTGCCTCCAGAGGTGGCGAGGGCGTCGGCATGGCCGTTGATTGACCGCCAAACCGCTCTAAGTTACCGTACCAGCGGATGGAGATTCAAACCGTCACTGCGGTTCCGCTCGCCAGCGCTGTCCCCAGCTCTTGACCCAATCCCTCCATTTCCGGCCGCCCGCACGGCGGAGACGAAGCTCCGCCAAGGACCGAGTCTAGGCGGATCTGATGGCACGTGATCCCGAGAAGTCCCCGATGGCCTTTGAAGAGGCCCTCGCAGAGCTTGAATCCATCGTCGACACCCTGGAAAAGGGAGACCTCACCCTCGAGCAGTCGCTGGCAGCCTTCGAGCGTGGTGTGAAGCTGACTCGCACCTGCCAGAAGGCCCTCGATGAAGCCGAGCAAAAGGTGCGGATCCTTACCGAGAAGTCTGCCGACGCCGAGCCGCAGCCGTTTCAAGCCGATGAGTAACGAACCGCTGAAGTCTTTTCTCACCGATTGCCAGGCGCGGGTCCAGGCCGCCCTGGAGGATTGCCTGCCGGCACCCGATATCTGTCCGGCGCGCCTGCATGAGGCAATGCGCTACGCCACGCTCGGCAGCGGGAAGCGTATCCGACCCACGCTCGCCTACGCCACAGGCCAAGCCCTGGGTCTGCCGCCGGAGGCCCTAAACGGCGCGGCCTGCGCCGTTGAGCTCATTCACTCCTACTCCCTGGTGCACGACGATCTGCCCGCCATGGACAACGACGACCTGCGCCGGGGGCGTCCCACTTGCCACAAGGCGTTTGACGAGGCCACGGCGATCCTTGCGGGCGACGCCCTGCAATGCCTTGCCTTCCAGGTGCTTGCCTCGGACAAGGAGCTTCCAGGCGGTGCCGAGACCCGTCTCGCGATGGTGGACACGCTCGCTCTGGCGAGCGGATCCCGGGGGATGGCCGGCGGGCAGGCGCTCGACCTGAAAGCGGAAGGCCATGAGGTGGATCTGGCCATGCTGGAGAGCATCCACATCCACAAAACTGGTGCCCTCATTCGTGCCAGCGTCAGGCTGCCAACCCTTGCATGCCCCGATCTCGACGCGGAGCTCGCCGACAGGCTCGACCGCTACGCCAAATGCCTAGGGCTCGCGTTTCAGATAAGGGATGACATCCTCGATGTGGAGGGAGAGACCGCGATTATCGGCAAGACACGCGGTAAGGACCAGTCGCAGGAAAAGGCGACCTACCCCGCCCTGCTTGGCCTTGCCGGAGCCCGCGAAGCGGCCTCCACCCTGATCAAGGACGCGTTGGAGAGCCTGGAGCCCTTCGACCAGGGGGGCGATCCCCTGCGCTGGATCGCAGAATACATGGTTCGCCGCGACCGCTGACCAGCCCCGGCTTGTCATTCTTCGCGTGGGACTCCACTTCCCGCGGTACGGGAAAACAGCTCGCTCTCCCCGACCTGCCAGGTCAGGCCGCAATCTCCGGGAAGATCGAGCAACCTTCGCCAACCCCGCAGCGCCGTCACGCCGACCCTAAATAGTTCGAGGGAAACAGACTATGCAGGTCGTGTATCATTTTGGGTTGCCCCGTTGCGGTGGGCACCGGTAATTCCCGGAAGATCTGCCTGTTTGACGATCCGGACCGACCGGTAGCGTTCCGCTGCGAGGGAGCCCACAGGGGTCCGCTGAGGATAGGCCATGGAGTCAGCGCTGAAAAGCACACCCGCCGACGCACCCATCGCCGACGTGCAATCCAGTCTGGACAGCCGTCGGATTGCCATCGATCGGGTGGGGATCAAAGACATTCGTCACCCGGTGCGTGTGCGCGACCGCAGCGACGGTGAGCAGCACACCGTTGCGACCTTCAACATGTACGTGTACCTGCCCCACAACTTCAAGGGCACGCACATGTCCCGCTTCGTGCAGATCCTGAACAAGCACGAGAAGGAAATCAGCGTGACTTCCTTTCGGGAGATGCTCAAAGAGATGGCCGAGCGTCTCGAATCCGAGGCGGGTCATATCGAGATGCGGTTCCCTTATTTCGTGAACAAGCGTGCCCCGGTATCCGGCGTTCAGAGCCTCCTCGACTACGATGTCACCTTCATCGGAGAGATCCGCAAAGGGAAGCCCACCATGTACATCAGGGTCGTGGTCCCCGTAACGAGCCTCTGTCCCTGCTCCAAAGAGATCTCCGAATACGGCGCCCACAACCAGCGCTCCCACGTCACCGTACAGGTCCGCAATCGCGGCTTCATCTGGATCGAAGAGATTATCGACCTCGTGGAGAAGGAAGCGTCCTGCGAGCTGTACGGTCTGCTGAAACGACCGGACGAGAAATACGTGACCGAGCGTGCCTACAAAAACCCAAAGTTCGTCGAGGACATGGTCCGGGACGTCGCCATGCGGCTCAACCTGGACGACCGCGTAGGTGCTTACACTGTGGAGTCCGAGAATTTCGAGTCCATCCACAATCATTCCGCGTACGCGTTGATCGAGCGCGATAAGGAGAAGGAGGCCCAGATGGCGGAGGCCTCTCTTTAGAAAAGGCACCAAATCAATTGGCCCTTAATACAAAGTCCCGCAATATCGTGTAAACTATGGGGGTAATAAGAGGACTTCGGAGAGCTTCCAACCTTGCGCACCAAACCTTGGATCGTCGGTTCTGTAACCCTCGCCGCCATCGGGCTTGCCCTGTCGCTCGCCGGCTGCGGATCGGGTGATTCCGACCGGCAGGAAGGCGGAAGCAAGTCTTCCTCCGGGGAAGGGCTGCGGCCTGTTGACCCCGGATTTCCGCAGCGCTCCCCGACCTATGGCATTGCCGGTAGGCGTTCCCGGGGGGACATTCCACCCCGCGCGGGTCGAGGCTACGGCTCACCCTATCCGCCGTACCGCTCCTACGACCGGGGCTATACGCCCTACCCATCGACCGGTTGGAGGCAATCGCGGCCCGATCACTACAGCTTCCGCCCCTTGACCGAGCGGGAGGAGCAGCGCATGCGGGAGGGCTCCGGCTATCCGTCCTTCCGGGGACGGCGCAGCGAGTACGACTACGCCCAGACGCCCCCGGCGCCATCCCGGAGCGCCCCCATGTACCCGCAGCTCGAACGCCAAGGGTATTCCTACTGGCCCCTGAGTCCGCCGGGGGTCGGCAACACGCCCGAAGGTCCAGCCTGGAGCCCTGAGCGGGAGCATGCTGACCAAAGGGGTGCGCCCCCGCGCAATCCTTACGCTCCGTCGCGGCCCTGGTCGCCACCGGCAACTCGCATGCTCCCCAACCTGGACGAGGACCCACACCAGAGCTTCGCGGCCCGGTGAGCTTCCTGCCGCTTGATCCTCCGGCCCGCGCGGCTGTCCCCCGGTCATCGTGCCGGCGGTCGCGCGAAGGCCGCCGACCTCTCTTATCCCTACTACCTGGTCGGCATTTGGACCACACTGGCATCCAACGGATGAAACAGCGTAGGGGCGCGTTTGCGCCCCCACCAGCCTGCGCCCGGTCAGTCTATGTCTAGCCAACCACGCCCCCTCTATCTGGTTCTCATCAGCGTCCACGGCCTGATCCGGGGATATGACCTCGAGCTTGGTCGAGATGCGGACACCGGCGGTCAGACCAAGTACGTCGTCGAGCTGGCCCGGGCGCTGGCGACACGCCCGGACGTGCAACGGGTGGACCTCCTGACGCGACGGATCGAAGACCCCAACGTCAGCCCGGACTATGGGGAGCCCGTGGAGCCCCTCGGAGACAAGGCCCGTATCTTGCGCATCGATGCGGGTCCGCCCGAGTACATCGCGAAGGAGGCCCTCTGGGATCACCTGGACACCTTTGTCGATAACGCGTCGAGTCTCCTGCGGGAGCAGGAGCGCCCCCCCGATCTCATTCATGCCCACTACGCCGACGCGGGCTATGTGGGGGCGCGCCTGGCCCATCAGCTCGGTATCCCCCTCGTGCAGACGGGTCACTCCCTGGGACGGGTCAAGCGGCGGCGTCTGCTGGCCTCCGGACTGGATCGCGACGCAATCGAGTCCCGCTACAATATGGTCCGCCGCATCGAGGCGGAGGAAGAGATCCTGGGGGCAGCCAGCCTGGTCATCGTCAGCACCAGCAACGAAATCGACGAGCAGTACGCCCTCTACGACCATTACCAGCCCGAACGGATGCGAGTCGTCCCCCCGGGGACAGACTTGGCACGCTTTCATCCGCCGGATGGCACCGAGGAGGACGCGCCCATTACGAGGGAGCTTGACCGATTCCTCGGCTCGCCGGAGAAGCCGCTCATCCTCGCCCTCTCGCGCCCCGACGAGCGTAAGAATATCGCGACCCTGGTGGAGGCATACGGCGAATCCAAGGAGCTGCGCCGGATCGCCAATCTGGTCATAGTGGCCGGGAACCGAGACGACATTCGAGACCTGGACGCCAGTACTCAGCAGGTGCTCACGGACATCCTGCTGCTGATCGACGCCTATGATCTCTATGGGCACGTGGCCTATCCGAAGCACCATCGGGCGGACGAAGTGCCGGTCTTCTACCGCCTGGGGGCGGCGTCCCGGGGGGTATTTATCAACCCGGCGCTGACCGAGCCCTTCGGCCTCACCCTCATCGAGGCGGCTGCCAGCGGGCTACCTATCGTGGCCACCGAGGACGGGGGCCCCCAGGACAACATCACGCACTGCCGCAACGGGATCCTTATCGACCCCCTCGACAAGTCCGCCATGACCAAGGCACTCCTCAAGGTCCTGAGCGATGCCGGGCGCTGGCGTACCCTGGCCAAGAACGGTCTCGCGGGCGTCAAGGCCCATTACTCCTGGCAGGCCCACGCCGAGCGCTATCTCGAGGAGATTCGCCGTGCGCCACCTTCGGCATCGCGACCGGCCGTCGGCTGGACTCGGCCCTAGCCGTCATGAAGCGCTACGGGATTCCCCAGCCGGACGTGCTCATCACCTGTCTGGGCACTGAGATCCACTACGCTCCCCAGCTCACCGCGGACAAGGCGTGGACCCAGCACATCGATCACCTTTGGTATCCCCGCCGCGTCCGCTCGGTGTTGGCCGACGTCCCAGGCCTGACCCTCCAGCAAAAGAGCGAACAGAGCCGTTTCAAGGTCAGCTACTTCATCGACACCGAGCAGGCCCCCGCCATCGAGGAGATCAGCAGCCTCCTCCACAAGGCGGACCTGAGCGTGAACTTGGTCCAGTCCTTCGGCTCCTTTCTCGATGTTGTCCCAGTGCGCGCATCCAAGGGTCTGGCGCTGCGCTACTTCGCCCACCTGTGGGGCATCCCCGTGGAGCACATGCTCGCGGCGGGGGGCTCCGGCGCGGACGAGGGCATGATGCGGGGCAACACCCTGGCGGTGGTGGTGGCCAACCGCCATCACGAGGAACTCTCGCGCCTGTTGGAGCTGGAGCGGATCTATTTTGCCAAGCAACCCTACGCCGCCGGTATCCTGGAGGCCATTGACCACTACGACTTCTACCGCAGCTGCCAGGTGCCGGCAGCGAAGAGCCCAGGTGCCGGCAGCGAAGAGCGAGTACCCGAATGAACCAGACCAGCCGACGCATCCTCATCTGCACCGATCTCGACCGCACCCTGCTGCCGAACGGCGACGCCCCCGAATCCCCCGAGGCTCGCCCCCGCTTCGCCGCCCTCGCCCAACGCCCCGAGGTCACGCTCGCCTACGTCACCGGGCGCCACCGGGACCTGGTGCTGAAGGCGATCGGGGAGTTCGGCATCCCCGTGCCCGACGTCGTCATCGGCGACGTGGGCTCGAGCATTTTCCGGGTCGAGAATGGAGTCTGGTCCGCCTGGGACGCCTGGGCGACCCGCATCGGCGAGGACTGGGCGGGCTGGGGCCGCGGCCAGATCGCGGACCTGCTGGAAGGGCTACCGGGGCTGAGGCTGCAGGAGCCCGAGAAACAGGGCCTCTTCAAGCTCAGCTACTACGCGCAGGTAGACTGGGACCGAGCCGCCGTCATGCCGCAGATCGACGATCGGCTGCGGGCCGCGGGGGTCCAGGCCAGCCTGATATGGAGTGTCGATGAGACGACGGCCACCGGCCTCCTGGACGTGCTGCCGGCGCGGGCGACCAAACGCCACGCCATCGAGTTTCTGATGGAGCAGGAGGCGTTCCCCTGGGAGAGCACCATTTGCGCGGGTGACAGCGGGAATGACCTGCCGGTCCTTACGAGCCCGCTGCGGGCCGTGCTCGTGGCCAACGCCACGGAAGACGTGCGCGCCGAGGCGATCGCGGAGGCCGAGAGCCAAGGAACCCTGGATGCCCTGTACCTCGCCCGAGGAGGATATCGGGGCATGAACGGCAACTACGCCGCGGGCATTCTGGAAGGGCTCGCCCACTACCTCCCGGCGTCCGCGGATCTGTGGGATTAGGCGATCGCCGGAAAGTCTCGCACCGGATTGCGCAGGATTCTCATTCCCCTTCAAGGAGCGCTGCCAGGAGCATAGCCGTTCTATGTGACCGGCGGCGCGACACCGAAGGGGGGCGAGAAGAGAAGCAAGGCAGTATGAGACTTGACAGAAATCGCCTCAGGCCCGGTGCCGACTCTCGCCCGTGACCACGCCCCCGGCAATCAGATGTGCGGACCTCAGGGGCTCCGGGAGCTTGCCGTGGAGCTGCCAGGCCGCAATGAGGGACGCCACGGCATCTGCCCCGATACCGACCCGCTGCACGTAGATTCCCGCCACCGGCTCCATGGGGCCGGCCGCCTCGATCAACGCCCATTTGCGCGCACCGCCGGGCACCTTTTCCAGCAGGGCGCGGCGGATCGCGGCGAGGTTGGGCGACCGGCGGACCGCG
The DNA here is from genome assembly GCA_037385305.1 of Chromatiaceae bacterium. GTDB lineage: Bacteria > Pseudomonadota > Gammaproteobacteria > Chromatiales > Chromatiaceae > JARRNE01. The sequence goes on from JARRNE010000197.1 coordinate 7,271, forward strand.
ACTATGACCGGGAGTCCGGTTACCCCGTGCAGCCGATGAACGTCGATCACGTTGAAGCCGGCGAATGCTATGCCCTGCAGCAGCACCACCTGTAGCTGCGCCCTGAATCGGCAGCCTGCGAGGCAGGCAATCAGGCGATCGGTGGAATTGACTCCGTCGCGCCGCACCCGCGTGGAAAGCACCCCCTCGAGACGATCTCCACCGTACACCACGCCCACCACGAGCACGTCCCCCCTGTGCCCACGGGAAAACGGGGCATCGTCGAACCCTACCGCGTGGGTATAGCCCTGGGCCAAGCGGCACATCCTCGTTTGGGGAAGAGCCGCAACCTAGCAGCCGCGAGGCCCGTCGCGCCGGGGACGTAGGCGGCCCTCCCGGCGACTACCAATCGATCCGCTCTCCGTGCCGGAAGAAGCCGCCGGTGGGGCCGTCGTCCGGGAGGGTCGCCGCCCAGGCAATGCCCCTGGCTCCCTCCTCGACGGACAGAGGCGCCCGGTCCCCGCCCATCTCTGTGCGCACCCACCCGGGACAAACCGAGTTGACCTTGACCCCCGTGTCCTTGAGCTCGTCGGCAAAGATGCGGGTGACCGCGTTGAGGGCGGTCTTGGAGAGCCGATAGCCGGGACAGCACCCGTTCATCTCGCTGAGCTGACCCATGCCGGAGGAGACGTTCACAACGCGGCCCTTGCCCTCCATCAGGGGAATGAGGATCTGACACAGGCGCAGGGGTCCGAGGGTATTCGTCTCGAGTGCGCGCCGCACCGCCTCGGCGTCCGCGCCGAAGGCGCTTGACCCCGCGGACCCCGGGGAGGCGTCAGGAAAGATCCCCGCGTTGTTCACCAGGACGTCCAAGCGAGCGAAGGTATTCCGGATGAAGGCAGCCAGGTACTCAATGGCCACCGGGTCCGTGACGTCCAAGGCATGAAAGCGGACATCGAGGCCCTGCCCCTGCAGACCCTCCGCCGCGGCGCGCCCCACGGCTTCCCGGCGCGCCGTGAGGATGACGGTATAACCCTGCGCCGCGAGCTGGCGGCAGGTTTCCAGACCGAGCCCACGGTAGCCACCGGTGACGACGGCGAGCGGGTTATTCGACATGGTATGACTCCTTGGCTTGATGGTTCACTGACCTCAGTATTATGCGCCGCCGCGGGGGCTGTCAGCCCCGCTCTTGTAGAGGGTGTCGAAAAGCCCTTCCATGGGCTTTTGCGACACGGGGCCGGAAAATTGCGTTTCCCGCCCCCTACGTTTTCGACGGCTTGCAGCCGCCGAGAACGGCGGCGCGTCCCTGCACCGCAGAGGCTGTCGCCTTTTGCAACAGCCTCTTGTATGGGAAACCCGCCCCTATCAGGGAATACCCGCGGGTGTACGCATGCGATCCCCTGGGCCTACCATACAAGACCGAAAGTACCCGGGGCACCCCACCCCAGCAGCTGCCATCCGGGTGCGGCATCCCTTCGACCCCCGCACAGGAAGAGCGATGAAGACGTGTCTCTATGCGCTTGGACTCCTGGTTGCCGGCCAGCTATGGGCCGGAATCCCCGCCACGCCCCTAATGACCCTCTACAAATTCAATGGAGCCATCGACATTCCCTACTACACCGTGGAATCGTTCCAGCGCAGTGGTCCGTCCTCCCCCGCCGGCACCCTGAGCCAGGGAAGCTCCCTGATCCCCTGTCTGGTCATACGCAAGGGCCACCCGCTCACGGATAGCGACGGCACCCCCTTCGTCGGCTTCAAGGTAGTGGTGAACGCCCGCAGAGCCACCCCGGCATCCACCGACGTCTTCAAGAGGGCCTTCGCGAGCCGCCGGTCCATGGTTGTTTCCAATCATCACTGCAGCAGCGACGTGAGATTTGTCCTCGACGTGCGAAATCTCTATACCCTCGACAAGCCCCCCTTCTTTGATCCCCCCCTGGGTGGCAAAGGCAGGTCACGCGTCGAGGGCAACAGTCGGCTCGACCAGATCGTGCATACGTTCCACAACTCGTCCCTCTGCGAAGGGGCCGATCGCAGTCTCGTGGAGCGGCGGCAGGCCCTGGACCGAGCCTGGCAGCGTTTCATCAAGGGGAACCCGGGCCATTGGTCACGGACGGCCCTGGATCGCGCCCGGGACCTGGATTACACCATGCGAACGGCGATGTTCGAGGGCCACCTGGGTCGAGGATGCAACGCCTACGGGACCTGCGAGCGCGACATCGTCGCCCTCTCCATCCGCAACCGGGCGTTGGAGTCCTGTCTGAGTCATCAGGGATGCCGCAGCCCGGGCGATTTCCAGGGCGTGGCTTCCAAGGTGTCCCAGTACAACATCTGGGACGAGTATCTAACCCAGATCTCCGGTCTGACCGCCTGTTTCCTGCGGGACGACCTGGGAAGCGCCCGCTTTACCTCCACCGGCAGGGACAGCCCAAGGGCGGGGTATTACGACAAGCTCCGCCGCATCTACCAACAAAATACCGCCGACGTACAGCGCATCCTCTTCGGTACCGACCGGGACCTGGCGGAGATCTTTCCCGGGGTGCCCCTCGGAAAGCTGAAGGCAGTACGCCATTACTACCATGCCCCCGCCATGGGGAAATGCTTCCCCAAGGATGATCGCGTCGAGTACATCTCAGGGGCTGTCGCCCACAAGGGGGGCAACTTTGCCCTGATAGCCAATCAACGTATCGAAGTGGGGCGGAAGGTAGACGGCGGA
>JARRNE010000198.1:0-9454 GCA_037385305.1 Chromatiaceae bacterium
AGACGTGCTGATCGTCGACGTAAGGGTTTCTCGCAGGAGAGGGCTTTCTCGTGGTGCTGTATCCACAGACCCGGATATACGAATAGACATTCCGGTGGCTCAAAATAACGACCGGCACCGTTTCTCTGCAGAGGAAATAGTGCTGGAATCTCGTGGGGTTAACCAGGACAGAGAGGAAAATACCCCTCCGCGCTCCTGGGGGTCCCAAAGAGACGAAGCGAACGGGCCGGCAGTCGGCTGTACCGCAGGGGAAACCAGGTGGATTCCTTACGGAAGGTACCTAGTCGGCACCCTCACATCACCGGACACGTGTGTAGAAGGACTACAAACGGGAATTTCGATCGGTGGGAAGAGCTACCCCGGTTGTGGTACACAAGCGGGTACCGCTTCCGACCCCCGACCGAAGGGGGGGATTGAGGTTGGAGCGGGTGAAGGGAATCGAACCCTCGTCGTAAGCTTGGGAAGCTTCTGCTCTACCATTGAGCTACACCCGCGGGTGCGGCTGGAGTATAGGGGCGATCTCGTCGAGTTGACAAGCCCCGTCCTAGCGAACCCCCTGGGAGCGCAGATCCCGGATGAGGTCCCGATCGGCCGCCTGAATATGTGTGAGGAGCCAGTCTCTCACAGCGGACAGCGTGCGGGAAAGCTCCGACGAGTCGACCTGATTTCGGATCGCCAAGAGATCGTCCTTGAGCTTGCGGTGCTGTTCCTTATGGGACCGGGCGCCCGGAAGCCCATACATGTCCATCAGGCTCTCTTCCGTATCGAAATGATACGCAGTGAATCTTCCGAGGTCATCGAGCAGCGCCTGGATCTGGGCTCCGTCCTCTGCGGCCGCAACGGACGCCGCGAGCCGGTTGACCATCTCCGCCAGCCGGCGGTGTTGCTGGTCGAGCACGGCAACGCCAGGCTCCTGCTCGGTAGACCAGGGGATGAGGACGCTCTCGCGGAGACTGTCTCGGTGCACGCCCTCCTGAAAGAACGTGTAGCCGCAGCCCTCTGTCCGCTTCTGCGCGTACATCGCAGTGTCGGCCCGGCTCATCAGGAGATCCATGGTCGTGCTGGGGTCCGCATAGAGGGCTATCCCGATGCTGGCGCCAACCTGGCAGGTGGTGTCGCCGAGGTCGATGGGCTTGCCGACGGCTTGCGCCAACCTCTGGGCGAGCGCCGCGAGGGCGGGCCGATCAACCGCCTTGAATCCGTCCAGGTCCAGCATCATCAGGGCGAAGCCGCAGCCGTAACGGCGCGCACGCTTGATGGCCTGGTTCAGCCTGTCATAGAACAGCGCCCGGTTTGCCAGTCCCGTGAGCGGGTCGTGGAACGCAAGATACTTGAGCTGCCGCTCGGCCCGCACCCGGTCGGTAACGTCCGTGACGGTCCCTAACACCAACTTGTCTTGGGAGAGGCAGGCGAATTGGGCCACGACCTCGACATCGATTACGGCACCATCGCCGCGGACCGCCGTGAACACGAAGCAGGTATCCTGCCCCGGCTTGTCCTGCAGCAGACTCAGGTGTTGCGCGAGCGCCGCTGCGTCCTTCGTGGCGGCCAGATCGAGCAGCGAACGCTGGTCGACGAGATCTCCGGCCGGGTAGCCGAACAGCTGCGCAAAGCGTGGGTTGATGTAGACCAATCGTTCGCCGCGCAGGGCGAAGATACCGACGAGAGAGCGCTCAACCAAGGATTCGTATCCTAGCCCGCACCGCTGAAGCTCCGCACGGAGCTGCTCCTGCTTCGTCAGATCATCAAAGGTGAGGAGAACGAAGCTCTTGACGTGGCGGAGGTGGGCGCGGACGTGACGCGCTGTCCCATCTGTTCTCCGGAGGCAGAGCTCGATCGGCTCTGGCTCCAAGCTATCCCCATGGCGCAGGGCTGTCCAATCGCCCCAGCTTACCTCGCCGCCCCTCGGGTCGACGGCGCATGTGATCAGGCGGCCCAAGTCCGCAAGCGTCGGCGTTTCCTCGGCCGAGCAGCCGGCAAGTCTCCTGAATGCCTCGTTCGCCAGCACAAATGATCCATTCTCGATGCGGGCCGCGCAGGCCGGGACGGGGATGATGCGAAGGGCCTCCAGAGCGTCGAATGAGGAGTCCCGAGAGATTTCCGAGTCGTCTTGCATTGTTCGGCGCGCCCTTCGGCTCACACGTGCGATTGGAGCCACTTGTTGAGCTGAGCGATGACCACCTCTGCCTGCTCGTGACGCTGGCCGTGGGCCTTCATCGTGGCGTAGATATGAATCAAGGCCTCGCGCAGGCGCTTTCCGTCCGCCCGCCCCTCGGCGCTGAAGCCACCGTCCACGGCAAGATCGTTCGCCGCAACCGAGTCGCGACCGCCCCACCACTCGTCGTCATTGAGGGAGCGACATGCCTCCGCCGGAGAGCGGGCAAACTGTTCGCCCGCGATCATGGCCAGGTTGGCCTGGTAGGTATGTCCATACTTTCGCAGGAGATTCTCAACCGTGCGCAGTGCCTCTTCCATCTCCTAACCTCTACGCCAGTCGCTCGGTCCGAGTGTAGCAAGCCCCTCGGCCCCCAACTCCGCCTTGCGGCCGAATCCTGTGCATCACGCGTCGGCCAATCGCGGGCGGCGGTACAATGGGGGATACTGGGATGGTACGCGTATGATTTCTGCGACGACGTTTCGATTTAAGGGCTACGACATGGAAAGGATACTCACATGGGTCGGGAATCTGGCTGCTGCAGCGGGGGTGCTCGCCTGCCTGGTTGCCGGCATCGTCCGGCTTGGGGGTGCCTACAGGATCGTGGGCTTCGAGCTCAAGACCCTGTTCATGGTCGGGACAGGCCTGATGGTCATGGGGATACTCGCCAAGCTGTACAGCACGAGGACTTCCCCGCCCCCGTGATGCATCGAGCGGGGAGGTGCTGAAGCCCCTTTCTCGGCCGACCCTCGGGCGCCATCGGTGTCGGCCTGTTGGCACGCGTTACAGCCTTGGGCGGGCGAGGCGAAGGTCATCAGTGGGTTCCGTCCGCCGCCGATCGGGGTTGCCACGATAGAAAACCGCAGCCGAAGCTCGTCCTTCACCCCGAGCGCGCCGCCGAGCACGCTGTATGGCGTCATACCGAAGTCCGTTTGCCGGATCCGTATCTGTCCTGAGGCGGTGAGGGAGTCCCTGCTGCGGGAATACCGCACAGGGACGCGATAGGATCGGGTTATCCCGTGCAGCCGAATCGTGACCTTCAGGACCTTGTCGCGCCCGTGCTTTGCCCAATCCGCGTGGAGCTGCAGGAAGGGATAGCGTCCGGCCTGCAGCACGCTCTCCAGCATATGCACCCGAGTTGCGGCAACCTCATCCGCTCTGAGCTGGCCCTCGAACCCGGCGGACCGGCGTAATGCCGGCTCGTCGATCACCAGGCTTGCGAGGGGGACGTACAGATCGGCACGCGCATCCTTGGTGTCCCTCCCCACCAAGCCGTAGCCTTGGATCGCATGGCTTGCGATGACGTGGTCGTGGCCGAGCTTCGCCAGGGAGCCCCGGCGGTACGCGTAGACGGTCCCCAGGGAGCGGGTCGGATCGATTTGGTAGACGGCCCGGCCGGCCGCCGCTGCCTCCCGATAGAAGGCGGCGGGAAAGTCCGAGGGGTGCGCCGGTGCCGACGGGGGCCGGGTTGGCTGGGGTGCGGCGCAGGCCGCGAGCAGCATACCCAGCACGCCGATGCGGATGAGCTTCATCTTGTGTCTCTGCAAGTGCCGCCCCGATCAGATCCGCTCCTTCTCGGCGAGCCGGGTTTCGCCCCCGCGGGAATCTGTCTCGCGGTCAATCGGAGACTCGCTTCAGGTGGACGTTGAACCGAACCTCCACCTCCAGGCCGATGGTGCTGCCGTCGGCCCACTCGCCGGTGCCGATCTTGAAGGTGGTGCGCTCGACGTCCAGATGTCCGGTCATGGTCGCGTACCCGTCCCTCTCCCGCCAGGTGAAGGGAACCGCGATCGTGCGCTCGACGCCCTTCAAGCTCAGGGTTCCCCGAGCGATGTACGCGTTGGGCTTGTCACGGGTGATCCGGTCGCTGTCGAACGCACTGCGGGGAAATTGCGCAACGTCGAACCACGCCGCTTCCCGGATGGCGCTGTTGATGTCGGCGCTGTTCATATCGGCGCTCGCGACCGAAACGGTCACATGCAGGTGACCCTGCTCCGGGTGTCGGGGATCAAAGCGCAGGTGTGTGTCAAAGTGCCGAAATTCCCCGACGGTCGGCGTCCCCTCGTAGCGGACGACGAGCTGCAGATCGCTGGCCTTCTTGTCCATGACCCAGTCGGCCGCATGAGCCTGGATGCCCCAGCAAAGGGCCGGCACGACGGCCAGACGCCAGAATTTCTTCATCGAGGGGATTTCGTGCATGGCAGCATACGTCGCAGCACGTCGTCGTGCCGGAGGTAATGATGGCGTAATGCGGCGCCTATGTGGACGGCCACGAGGGCCGCGAGGGCGATAAAGAGCGCCACGTGGGCCGACGTGGAGACCTCTTGCAGCCTCTTGTCGGGCTCGGTGATGTCCGGAAGCGGAATCACCCAAAAGAGCTTGACCGGTATGTTGGCTGCCGAGTTGATGACCCAGCCCGTGACAGGCAACGCCAGCATGAGCACATAGAGGGTCGCGTGGCTTCCGCGAGCGGCCAGGCGTTCCCAACGCGGCATACCCTGCGGGAGCGCGGGAGTGGGATTTGCCGCGCGCCACCCCAAACGCCAGAGCACCAGCACGAGCACCAGCATGCCGACGGACTTGTGCCAAACGAAGAGGCTGAGCTTCGTCGGCGACAGGTGCCAGCCCACCGCCGCGAGCCCCAGCAGGATCTGGGCGAGGATCAGCAGCGCCACAAGCCAGTGAACCAGTTGGGACACGAGTCCCCACCCCTCCCGAGAATTGCGCAGCATAAAGATGGTCTCGCCCGAGCTCGCTCCCGTGGTGTTGGCGCGGTCGTCAGCGACGCACCGCCTGATCCCGCTCTTCGGGGGCGTTGGCCATGCCAGGCCTTGACGCCTCTCCCTACGCATCGCCAGCTCCGAATCTATCAGTCCTGCCCTAGGGCCGGACGCCGTCCGCGTCCGCCAGCCGGTCCACATCCACCGCGACCTCCAGGGTGTGCTCCCCACCGCCGTAGAAGACGCCGCGCAGGGGCGTGACGTCGCCGAAGTCGCGCCCGGCGGCGGCCGTGATGTGCTGCTCGCGGGGAACCTGGTCATTGGTCGGATCGAAGTCCACCCAACCCGTCCCGGGGACTAGGACCGAGAACCAGGCATGGGAGGCATCGGCCCCCCGCAGCTTTGACTGGCCCGGGGGTGGCAGGGTCTCGAGGTAACCGCTGACATAGCGGGCGGCGAGGCCGAGGCCGCGCAGGCACGCGAGCGCCAGATGAGCGAAATCCTGACAGACGCCGCAACGATGCGCGAGCACCTCTGTCAGCGGCGTGGCGACGGTTGTGAAGTGCGGGTCGTAGTCGAAATCCTGATGGATGCGTCCCATCAGGTCCGACACCGCCTCCAGGACCGGCCGGCCCGGGGGGAAGGATGCCCGGGCGTAGTCGACCGCCGCGGCCTCCGCAGCCGCATAGGGGGATGGCAGCGTGAAGATGCGGGCGTTGAGCAGCTCCTCGTCAGGACGTTGAGGGATTTGCTCGACGATCTGCTCCCAGGGAGCAGAGCTCGCGAAGCTGAGCGGCGGGGCGGGGATGACCTCCACCTCTCTCACAGCCGCCACCTCCAATGCGGTGTGGGACCGTTGAATGGAGAAATAGCCGGTGCGATTGCCGAAGAAGTCCGTGTGCTCCCGGGAGACGGCGGGCCATGGGTCGACCCGGACCTGGGCCGAAAGCAGCCGCTGCCCCGGCTGCATGCGGGGCTTCAGATGGGCGATGCTGTGGCAGAGGGAGACCGGCTCCGCGTAGAGGTAGCGGGTGACGTGGCTGATCCGGAACCTCACGGGCCGGCCCCCTCTCCCCGGTGCAGCAGGCTGTGGGGCTGCTCCTCATGTCGAAAATACTGGGCGGTCAGCGCATCGGAGAGGGCGGCAATCCCTCCGCTGACGGCTCCCAGCGCGCGGTGCAGTGCCTCCCGCCTCGTTCCGTCGGCCTCGGCCTGGACAAGCGGATCGAGCTCGGCGAGCCGTACGCCCGTGAGGAGCTTCAGCACCAGCCGCTGGGCCGGGGTCCGAGCGCCCGCGAAGTCCGCGCGCGGCATCTCCGCGACCAGTTGCTCGAGGCTCAACAGCTGATAGGCCAGCGCGCGGGGATTCGTCTCGTCCTGGAAGACGAGGTCGAGCAATGCCCCCACCCGGGTGCCTGAACGGTAGCGTCGGCGGTACGTGATCAGGCTGTCGGTGACCCCCAACACCGCCTCCACCACCTCCAGAAAGTGCCAACCCTCGCTGTGCGTCATATTCTCCTGGGTGAGGGAGGAGAACGCCACCAGGGAGGTGATCAGGGGATCCAGCACGTCCAGGGCCCGCCCCAGCTCGTCCGGGGGCTCCTTGGTCAAGGCCCGCAGATGCTCCTCGATATCGTTAACCACGCGCCAGGTGTCGGCGGACAGCCGGTCCCGTACTGACCAGGCCGCCTGGCCGAGGGCCTGCAAGGTCTGGGGGAGCGTCCCGAGGCGCTCGGCGTCCGAGATCAGCGACAGCATCTCTGGGACCGGATCGGCAAGGCGGTCCGCCGCCCCGTCGCCGACAAAGCCCGGGTGGGTCTTGGTCTGGAGGGTCAGGGACTGGAGCAGCGTCGCCATGCAGCTGCCGGCGTCGCCGCCCCGCTCGGAGAGCCTGAAGATGGCCACCCGCAGGAAGCGCACCAGCCCTTCGGCACGCTCCGCATAGCGGCCGATCCAGAACAGGTTGTCGGCAACCCGACTGGAGACATCGCTCTCTTGCACCACGGCGGGCGCCAGGCGGTCGCTGCTTGCCATCAGGCTTTCCTGACGCTCCGGCTCTGAGGCGAGCACCCAGGTATCCTTGCCCAAGCCCCCCAGCTGGTTCGATACCATGGGTGCGTCCGGGGCGAGGGCGACCCGGCTGAGCCCCCCGGGCATGACTGCGTAGCCGTCCTCCTCGCTTACCAGGAAGGCCCGCAGGATGGTCGGCCGGGGCTCGAGCCGATTGCCGATCAGCGCCGGGGATGTGGATGGGGCAACGTGCTCCTGGGCCACATAGAGGAAAGGGTTTGCCTCGATGTCCGCCGCCAGCGCCTGCAGGTCGCGGGGCTCCAGGTGCGGCGCGAACACCGAGCGCTGACCGTTCTCACTGTCGGCGGGTTTGATCACCAGGCTGGACAGATTGGCCAGCACGAACGCCCGGTCGGCCGGCCTCCCACACCACCAGGTGGCAACCCCGGGCAGGAGCAGCTCCTCCCCCAGGAGGGTGCGGCAGAGCTCCGGCAGGAAGGGCGCTAATCCTGGGTGTTCCAGCACGCCGCTGCCGAGGGCATTGGCCAGGGTGACATTCGCCGCCCGGGCGGCCTGCACCAGACCCGGCACGCCCAGGAGGGAGTCCTCTCGCAGCTCGAGCGGATCGCACCAGACGTCGTCCACGCGGCGCAGCACGGCGTCGATGCGCTCTAGCCGACCCAGGGTCCGGAGCCACAGGGCTCCGTCGCGAACCGAGAGATCCGCCCCCTGCACCAGGCTGTAGCCCAGGTAGTTGGCGAGGTAGGCGTGCTCGAAGTAGGCCTCGTTGCTCGGGCCTGGGGTCAGTACCGCGATCCGGGCGTGCTCGTTCCGCCGCGGGGCGAGTCGGGTCAGGGTGCGCCGCATGGAGCGGAAGAAGCCCGCCAGGCGGTGAACGTGGGAGTCGCGGAAGAGGCTGGGCAGGATCCGCGACAGGACCACGCGGTTCTCCAAGGCGTACCCGGCCCCCGATGGGCTTTGGGTGCGGTCGTCGATGACACGCCAGCTGCCGTCCGGTGTCCGGGTGAGATCCGCGGCATAGTGAATAAGCGGGCGTTCACCGACCGCCCGGATGCCATGACAGGGGAGGAGATATCCCGGATAGCCGTCGACGAGCTCAGGCGGGAGCCTCCCGGTGCGGATCAGCTTCCGGGGACCCGAGAGGTCCACCAGGATGAGGTTGAGCAGCTCCGCCCGCTGCATGAGTCCGCGTTCGATCTGCGCCCACTCATCGCTTCGGATCAGCAGCGGCAGCAGGTCCAGGTCCCAGGGGCGGGAGACCCCCCGCGGGTCGCCATAGACGTTATAGGTGACGCCGTTGTCCCGAACCAGGCGGCGGGCCTCCCGCCAGCGCTCCTCGATGGCTGACGGGCCCAGGGCATGCAGCGCATCCAACAGGTACCGCCAGTGGGGCCGCACCTCCCCCTCCGCTGTGCGCATCTCATCGTAGACGCCTGCGGCCGGTAGGTAACGGTCGACGAGCGTCGCCGGCCGGAGGACGGCCGCCGTATTGTCCACGCGCATGGGTACGCCTGTGTCTGTTCGCGGAGCGGGCATTAGACACGCTCAAGTCGAAGGGCCGCAAGGCACACCCCGGCCACGCGTGCGGCCCGTTCCCTCGTTGATGCGAACGGGTCCGCGGATCCGTTCGCCGGTCCGCTGTCCCAGGATGTTCCTTGACGCTGTTGGCAAACAGCGGGCCGCCTGCGGGGCCAAGATAGGCCACTGGGACCGGCGGGGCCGAGGCAGAGCGGACGGCCTGAGCCGGCTGACCGGCAGCTTCGCAGAGCGGAACCGAGCATGACGCGTCATTCGCCGCCGACCTGGCTATGGCTTGGGACCGCCCTCCTCGGGCTTACCTGTGCGGGTTCGGCGCAGCCGGGCGAAGTTGCCTCCGGGACCGGGCAGGTGACGCGGGCAGCGCCTGGCGCGCCGACGGCCCCGCATGCCCGGGCGCCCACCGGCCCAAGCGCGGACACGGATGGCAGCGCAGTGGCGTTCCGCGTTTGCGATGATCGAGCAAGGGGCGAGACCGGGAGGGTCATCAAGGTCGAGCGGGTTGGGCGAACCGCGAGCAGGAAGGTGCGGTGTGATTGACCTGAGGGTTGCGCGCACCGCGCTGCGCTCTGGCGGGCTCACTCTCATCGAGCTTCTGACGGCCCTTGCCGTCGCAGGGGTGGTGCTGCTTCTGGCCGCGCCCTCGTTCTCGGCTCTGCTCGCCAACACGCGGCTGGAAGGGGCCGCCCAGACCCTCGTCACCCACATGGCCTTTGCGCGTGCCGAGGCTGTCAGCCGGGGTATCCGGGTATCCATGTGCAGCAGCTCCGACGGCCGGACCTGCTCCGGGCGGCTTGACTGGAGGTCGGGCTGGATCGTCTTCCTGGGGTCCGCCGCCGCAGACGGCAAGGTCCAGGCTTCCGATCGCATCCGCGTACAGGACGCCACGGGTGAGGGCGTCCACCTGTGGGCCTCCCGCGCGTGCTTCGGCTATCTGCCGGATGGGACGGTCGATGTCGAGGGGGCGCCACACTCCTGAGCGGGGTGTCGAGAAGCGCCTCCGTGGCTCACA
>JARRNE010000199.1:0-11499 GCA_037385305.1 Chromatiaceae bacterium
TCCGAACAGCACGCTTTGTGGATTTCTCCGCAGCTCCCTGGCCAGTTTGTCCAGATTGGTCGCGGTGCGGTCCAGGCCCCGCAGCAGCTGGTCCAGTCGGGGCAGGGTATGGTGCTGGACTTGGTCGGTGGCGTTCCTGATCTCCTGGCTCAAGCCCCGCAGGGACTCCGCATCCTGCGCGGCCCGTTTCAAGAGCGTCCGGCTCTCCGCCAGGGCTTGGTTTGCTCGAGTCGTGAGCGCGGGCAGTTGCCGGATTGCGGGCATTGCTGCCTCCTCCATGGCTGTAAAGCGCTTGGACGCCTTGTCCAGGTGCGCGAGCATGGCCGACACATGATGACGATTTTCTGAGTCCCGCAGCTCGTTCAGCCGCTTGCCGATGTCCTTCCCCTCGCTGATCAGCTGCTCGCCGGAGGTCTCCAGCTTCGACATCAAGGACCGGTGAAAGGGGATGCGCGCGGGGTTCTTGTCGGAGGTCCGCAGGGGTGCCGCGCCGCCTTCTTCGTCCCGCAGCGCGAGGTAGCTGGCTCCGGTCAGACCCGCCTTCGCGATCTCGGCGTAGGTCGCGTGCGTGACCGGGGCCTCCGCAACCAAGGTGATGCGTATCAGTATGAGGCGGGGATCGCCTGGGTCGAGCTTGATCTCCCGGACGCTTCCCACATCGACCCCTTTGTATTTGACACGGGCGTCCACGGAGAGTCCGGCGACGCTGGAGTCGGAGAGGATCCTGTATGTCTTTGTCTGCGGGGTCCCGGACTGCATCCACCATGCGACAAAGACCGCCCCGCAGCCCAGGAGCAGCAGGAAGGCGACATTGTCGAACACGGGCAGGGCGCTGAAGAGCGCACCCTGTTGGAACATGACCCCCCAGTGCATCCGCAATGCCTGGGCCGCCCTTCGATCCTCGCCGTGAACATCCTGGTCGAGCACCTTCACCGTGCCGGCCGCAGGTGCGATGAGACCAAGGATGCTGCGCATGAGGGTCGTCTTGCCGCCGCCACTCTCGCCCGCCAGGGCGAGGATCTCCCCGCGGCGGACCTCCAGGTCCACCCCGCGAAACACCCAGCTCCCGCCGAAGCGGACGCTGAGCCCGGTCACCTCGACCACATTCCGGCTTTGGGCAGTCCTCGCCATTACGTGGGCTTGACCCTGAAGCCTAGGCCGAAGGCGGTGAGCACAAAGCCGAGGATGACATCCAGGGCAATGGTCAGGGTAAGCCCAACGACCACCGACCGCGTAGTGTACTCGCTGAGGCTCTGGGTGTTGGGCTCTATCCTGAGCCCATAATAGGTAGAGACCAGGCCGATCAGTGCCCCGAACAAGATGCCCTTGCCAAAGCCCACGGCGAACTGCAGCCAGGACACGGTCTCAGGGAACTGGTGTACCCACATGCCCCAGGGGACCCCGAGTGCGTGTTTGGACGTGTACATGGCGCCAAGTACCCCGGTGAAATCGGTCCAGGTGACCAGGAGCGGCATGACGACGCTCAATCCCAGCACCTTGGGGAGGGCGATCCGGAGTGTGGGGGAGGCCCCGAAGGTCCGCAACGCCTCCATCTCTTCGGTGACCTGCATGGCCCCGATGCTTGCAGTGAAGGTCGATCCCGAGCGTCCGACCAGGATGATCGCGGCGAGGAAAGGGCCGAGCTCGCGCAGAAACGCGAGCCCGACGATGCCGATAATGGCGCGGTTGACACCAAACTGCTTCAGCTGGCCCGACATCTCATACGCCAGCACCATGCCGGTGAGGATACCGATAAAGGCCAGCAGGGGCAGGGAACGGACGCCCGCCTCGTAGATGGTGGCGGATAGGCTCCGCCAGGGGATTACCCGGGGATTCCGGAGGCAGTAGAGAAAGTCGAGGGCGAGCAGGCCCAGCAGCAGCGCTATGCCGGCCACATCTCCTGCGCTGCGCGTGAGCGACTTCCCAAGATCCGCTAGCGGGTCGAGAAGACCGCGCCCCGGCGAAGGGCTGGCCCCCGGCAGATCGGCCAGGCGCCGGAACCACTCCCGCTGGTCCTCCCGGCAACGCAGGCTTTCGGGGTACCGGTTCCCCCAGGCGCGCCACAGGAGCCGAGCTCCCGCGCTGTCCATCGCCCGGACCTCCTGCAAGTCCCAGGTCACGGACGGGCGTTCGGCAAGGCGCTGCAGCGGTCCCGGCAAGGATCCGTTGCGGGCCGTCACGGCAAGCAGGTTCCAGCTCCCGCGCAGCCGGACTTCCGTTGCTCCGTCCCTATCCCGGATTTCCCAATCTGGGCCCTCATCCATATGTCTCTATAATAGGATGGAAGAGGAGACGTAGAAGAAGCCTGTCCCGAGAGCTTATGAACGGATCGTCAGTTGGCGGCCGTTTGGGGACCAACGGATGCGGAGGGAACTGGCCAATCGGTGGCTCGCCCTAACGAGTCTAGAGCCGGAGAGCGCGCGGGGCACTGCGGCCTGCGGTAAGCGCGTCCGGGTTATGACCAGGTTCCGGGTGCTCGCGTGCGCCGATCTAGGGGCCGCCCCGGCAGGCCTGGACAAGTATGGACCTGCCGGCTCGGGGCGGGTCGGTTCACTCGATCGATGGCTCACGGACGGAGCAGAAAGATGCGCCACCTCCCAGCCAACCCGACCTCTGTCCGCCGCGGTGGATCAGGGGAGGATCCAGGAATTTTCCGAAGGCTAATCCACTCAGTGCGTACGGTAAGAGTCGCGCGCAGCTCTTGGGCGCCATCATGAGCCCAGAGACCGGACTGTCCCTTGCGGAGTCTGCCAAGCGGGCCGGCGTGGCGGTGGGCATCGGCGCGCTGGCGTTTCTGCTCCTTCTCTTCCTCCGGTCGGTCGGCCAGGGACTCATGGTGCTATTCACCGCCATCGTCTTTGCGGTGGTGCTCGATGGTATAACCCGCCGGGTCTCCCGCTTCACCCGGTTGCCGCACCGCCTGGCACTCGCGTTTTCCCTGTTCACCCTCGCCCTGCCGCTGGCGGCGGTCTCTTGGGTTGGGGGGGCGGGGGTGGCGAGGCAGGCG
Source organism: Chromatiaceae bacterium (assembly GCA_037385305.1). Taxonomy (GTDB): domain Bacteria; phylum Pseudomonadota; class Gammaproteobacteria; order Chromatiales; family Chromatiaceae; genus JARRNE01. The sequence continues at coordinate 3,008 of JARRNE010000199.1, forward strand.
CCGGAGCTACGGCAGAATCTCCAGCAGGCAGTTAGGCAGATCCAGGGTCAGCTGACCAGGCTCCACCTGATTCCCAGCCGGGCGACGCCTGGGTCGAGCACCCAAGATCTCATTGCGCGGGGGGCTCATTACATCCTTCGTTCCCGTTCTTCGATCGCCGACTTGGCCCAGTCGGCGGTGGAGCTCTTCGTGGTCCTGGTTACCGGCATCTATTTTGCCGCCAGCCCAACCCTCTACATCACCACCGTGGTGAAGCTCGTCCCAAAGCACCGAAGGCCGCGCATCCGGCAAGTGCTCGACAGTGTGGGCAAGGCGTTGCGGCGGTGGATGGTCGGGCGCTTCGCGGCCATGCTGGCCGTCGGCCTGATTACAGGGATCGGGATGTGGCTGCTGAACGTGAGATTGGCCGTGGTGTTGGGCTTTATCGCCGGCGTCCTGACCTTTGTGCCCTACCTCGGCACCATCATCTCGCTTATCCCGGCCGTGCTCAGCGCGCTTCTGACCAGCCCCATGACGGCGGTCTATGTGACATTGCTCTTTGCCTTCGCCCACTTCTTCGAGGGCTACATCCTGACCCCCTTGGTGATAGAGGAGGCGGTCCGCCTGCCCCCCGGATGGCTCATCACGGCGCAGGTATTCGGGGCCCTGCTGGGCGGTATGTTCGGTGTCCTCATCGCCACACCGGTCGCGCTGGTCGGGGCGATCCTCGTGCAAACGCTCTATGTGGAGGACATGCTGGGGGACCAGGTGCATATCCTGGGGGAATAAGGGCCGCCGTTGGCCGTCCTGATCTTGGCGCTTGAGGTCTCGATGGCCACTGATGGGCACCCCCCGGGGCACGCGTGGCGTATCGCGGGTGATTCTCCGACCGAAGGATGCGGACCCCACGCGCCGCCCTCTGGCGAAAGCTGCCCATCTACCGGGGCAAATCCGACCTTCCCATGAGCCATTCGTCCACAGCGCGGGCGCACTGACGACCTTCCCGGATCGCCCAGACCACCAGCGACTGGCCCCGACGCATGTCGCCGGCACTGAACACGCCCTCGATGGAGGCGTGGTAGGCATGTTCGCCGTCCGTCGCGCCCTTGACGTTGCCGCGGGGGTCGAGCTCGACGCCCAGCTCGGTGAGCATGCCCTCGTGCACCGGGTGTACGAAACCCATCGCGAGCAGGACGAGATCCGCCTTGAGCTCGCCCTCGGAGCCCGGTACCTCGGACATCTGCCAGCGGCCCAAGGCGTCCTTGTCCCAACGAACGAGAGCATATTTGAGGGCCTTGATGTTGCCCCCCTCGTCTCCCACGAGGGCCTTGGTGGTCACGTTCCACATGCGCTCACAGCCCTCCTCCTGCGAGCTGGATGTGCGCAGCTTGTTGGGCCACAGGGGCCAGGTGACCGCCTTGTCCTCCTTGACCGGGGGTTTGTCCAGGATCTCGATCTGGGTTACCGACCGGGCGCCATGGCGGTTGGACGTCCCGATACAGTCGGAGCCGGTGTCGCCGCCGCCGATGACCACGACGTGCTTGTCCATGGCGCTGACGAACTGCTCGTCCGGCACGTAGACCCCCTGCACCCGCTTGCTGTTCGCCCGCAGGAAGTCCATGGCGAAGCGGACGCCCCGCAGCTCCCTGCCAGGCACCGGCAGGTCCCGAGGCTTTTCGGCCCCGCCGGTCAGCACCAGGGCGTCGTATTCCTCCCTGAGCTGCTTCGCCGGCACCTGAACGCCCACGTGGGTGTGGGTGCGGAACTCCACCCCTTCGGCCCGCATCTGGCTCATGCGGCGGTCGATCAGCCGCTTGCTGAGCTTGAAGTCGGGAATGCCATACCGGAGGAGTCCGCCGATGCGGTCCTCCTTCTCGAACAGGACGACGTTATGACCTGCCCGTGCGAGCTGCTGGGCGCAGGCCAAGCCCGAGGGGCCGGACCCCACTACGGCAATACGTTTGCCGGTGCGGTGCTTGGGCACCTGGGGCTTGATCCAGCCTTCGCCCCAGGCCTTGTCGACGATGGCACACTCGATCGTCTTGATGGTCACCGGTATGTCATCGATGTTCAGGGTGCAGGCGGCCTCGCACGGAGCGGGACAGATGCGGCCGGTGAGCTCCGGGAAGTTGTTGGTGGAGTGCAGCACCTCGATGGCGGACTGCCAATCGCCCCGATACACCAGATCGTTCCAGTCCGGGATGATGTTGTTGACCGGGCAGCCCTGGTGACAGACGGGAATTCCGCAGTCCATGCAGCGGGCCCCTTGGTTGCTCACCTCCGTGCATCTCCTTCAGGGCGTGCCGGTAATCGACAGGCATGACCTTGACGAATTTCGGCAAATAGCGGGACCAGTCATCGAGGATGCCCCGCGCGACCGCCGAGTTCGTGTAGTGCAGGTGCTTACGGATCAGCTGCTTAAGACGCAGGGCGTCATAGCGCGTCATGTCCGGGCTGACTTCCACCATCCCGTGGGTCTCGAGATCGCCGCCCTGATGATCCAGTGCCTCCAGCGCTGCGTCCTCCTCGGCGATGGGCTCAAGCTCCACCATGGCGACGTTGCAGCGGCTGGCGAAATCCCCGTTGCCGTCCAGGACGTAGGCGATGCCGCCGGACATGCCTGCGGCAAAGTTCCGGCCCGTCGGCCCCAGGCAGACCATGATGCCGCCAGTCATATACTCGCACCCGTGATCGCCGACCCCCTCCACTACCGCGGTCGCGCCGGAATTGCGCACGCAGAACCGTTCCCCCGCCACGCCGCGGAAGAAGCATTCACCGCTGATGGCTCCGTATAGGACCGTATTGCCGACGATGATGTTGTCCTCGGCCCGCTCCAGCCCGGATTCCTTTGGCGGATAGATCATGAGACGCCCACCGGAAAGACCTTTGCCCACGTAATCGTTCGCCTCACCTTCCAGCTCGATGGTCACCCCCTTGGCAACCCAGGCGCCCCAGGACTGTCCGCCGGTCCCTTTGGCCTTGATGTGAATGGTGTCGTCCGGGAGTCCGGCGTGCCCGTACCGCTCGGCCACCCGCCCTGAGAGCATGGCGCCAACGGTCCGGTTGTAGTTCTTGACCGCCAGCCCGATCTTCACCGGCTCGCCATGCTCCAGGGCAGGCTCCGCCTGGCGGATGATCTCCAGATCCAGGGCCTTGTCGAGGCCGTGATCCTGCTGCTCGCAGTTGTAAAGCGCCACCTCCGGGCTGACGGCCGGCTTCGTGAGCAGCCGGGAGTAGTCGAGTCCTCCCGCCTTCCAGTGGTCGATGGCGCGGCGCATCTCCAGCCGGTCCATCTGGCCGATCATCTCGTTCATGGTATGGAAGCCGAGGCGGGACATGAGCCGGCGGACCTCCTCCGCCACGAAGAAGAAGTAGTTGATCACGTGCTCCGGCTTTCCGGTAAAGCGCTTGCGCAGCTCCGGGTCCTGAGTCGCCACGCCAACGGGGCAGGTATTGAGGTGACACTTGCGCATCATGATGCAGCCGGCGACGATCAGGGGCGCCGTGGCAAAGCCGAACTCGTCAGCCCCGAGAAGGGCGCCGACCACGACGTCCCGGCCGGTGCGCAACCCCCCGTCCACCTGCACTGCGATGCGCCCACGCAGCCGGTTCAGGACCAACGTCTGGTGCGTCTCCGCGAGCCCGATCTCCCAGGGGGACCCCGCATGCTTGATGGAGGTCAGGGGCGATGCTCCGGTACCGCCGTCGTAGCCGGCGATGGTCACGTGGTCGGCATGGGCCTTGGAGACGCCTGCCGCCACCGTGCCGACCCCCACCTCGGACACCAGCTTCACCGAGATCCGCGCCTTCGGGTTGACGTTCTTGAGATCGTGAATGAGCTGCGCCAGGTCCTCGATCGAGTAGATGTCGTGATGGGGCGGCGGCGAGATCAGCCCTACGCCGGGGGTGGAGTGCCGTACCCGGGCGATCTGGGCATTGACCTTGTGCCCGGGCAGCTGACCGCCTTCACCGGGCTTGGCCCCCTGGGCGATCTTGATCTGGATGTCGTCGGAGTTGACCAGGTACTCGGTGGTCACGCCGAAGCGCCCGGAGGCCACCTGTTTGATGGCCGAGCGCTCCGGATTACGGGAGCCGTCCGGCAGCGGCATGAAACGCTCCGGCTCCTCGCCGCCTTCCCCGGTGTTCGACTTGCCCCCGATGGCATTCATCGCCCGCGCAAGGGTCGAATGGGCCTCGTAGGAAATCGAGCCGAAGGACATGGCGCCGGTTGCAAAGCGCTTGACGATCTCGCTGGCGGGCTCGACCTCATCCACAGGGACGGGCTCGGCGGCCCACTTGAAGCCCATCAGCCCGCGCAGGGTGAGCAGCCGCTCGTTCTGCTCATTGATCATCCGGGCATAGTCTTCGTAGGTCTCCCAGCGGTTGGCCCGGCTTGCGTGCTGGAGCTTGGCGATGCTGTCCGGGGTCCAGGCGTGATCCTCGCCCCGCAGCCGGAAGGCGTAGTCGCCGCCCGCATCCAGGTGCTTGCGGTAGATGAGCTCCTCGCCGTATCCCTGCTGGTGCCAGCGGACCGCCTCCTGCGCGATCTCGGCGAGCCCGATGCCTTCTACCATCGTTTGCGTCCCGGTGAAGTACTTGGCGACGAAGCCGCCGTTCAAGCCCACCGCGTCAAAGATCTGGGCCCCGCAGTAAGACTGGAAGGTGGAGATGCCCATCTTGGACATCACCTTCAGCAGGCCCTTGCCGACCCCCTTGATGTAGCGCTTCTGCGCCTCCTCGAAGGTCAGCTATTGGATGGTGTCGAAGGCCAGATAGGGGTTGACGGCCTCGGCGCCGTAGCCGGCGAGGGTCGCGTAGTGATGGACCTCCAGGGCTGCACCCGTCTCCAGCACCAGCCCGGAGCTGGTCCGCAGCCCCTGCCGGATCAGGTGATGATGCACCGCCGAGGTGGTCAGCAGGGCGGGGATCGGGATGTAGTCCCGGTTTGTGTTGCGGTCGGAAAGGATCAGGATGTTGTAGCCGGCCAGCACGGCCTGCTCCGCATCTTGGCACAGGCGCTCCAGCGCCGGCGCCATGCCTTCCGCACCCTCTCGCGCCGGATAGACCCCGTTGAGGGTCTTGGTGCGGAAGGTGCTCCCAGAGGTTTCCTCGATGTGGCGCACCCGCTCCAGATCCTCGTTGGTCAGCACCGGCTGGTTGACCTCCAGGCGCCAGTGCTTGCCCGCTTCGTTGAGGCCGAGCAGGTTGGGGCGTGGCCCGATCAAGGACACCAAGGACATGACCAGCTCCTCCCGGATCGGATCGATCGGGGGGTTGGTCACCTGGGCGAAGTTCTGCTTGAAATAGGTCGACAGGTGCTTCGACCGGGCGGACAGGACCGAGGGCGGATTGTCGGCGCCCATGGAGCCCACTGCCTCCTGGCCGGTGACAACCATGGGGGTGAGCAGGAACTTGAGGTCCTCCTGCGTATACCCGAAGGCCTGCTGGGCGTCCAGCAGCGTCTCTTCGTCCGGGGCCATGGGGGCCACATTGGTGGGCAGCTCGTCCAGGTGGATCTGGGTGCGGGTCAGCCACTCCTGATAGGGGTTGGCGTCGGCGAGGGCCGCCTTCAGTTCGGCATCGTCGATGATGCGCCCCTGCTCCAGGTCGATCAGAAACATCTTGCCCGGCTGCAGACGCCACTTCCTTACAATGCGCTCCTCCGGCACGTCGAGTACGCCCATCTCGGAGGCCATGATCACCATGTCGTCGCCGGTGACCAGATAGCGGGCGGGACGCAGACCGTTGCGGTCCAGGGTCGCCCCGATCTGCCGGCCGTCGGTGAAGGCCACCGCCGCGGGGCCGTCCCAGGGCTCCATCAGGGCGGCATGATATTCGTAGAAGGCGCGGCGCTTCTCGTCCATCAGCCGGTTGCCGGACCAAGCCTCGGGGATAAGCAGCATCATGGCGTGGGCCAGGCTGTAGCCGCCCATGATCAAGAGCTCCAAGGCGTTGTCGAAGCAGGCGGAATCCGACTGCCCCTCCGGGATCAGAGGCCAGATCGTGCTCAGATCCTCCCTGAGAATCTCGGAGTGCATCGTATGGCGGCGCGCCGCCATCCAGTTCACGTTGCCGCGCAGGGTGTTGATCTCGCCGTTGTGGCAGATCATGCGGAACGGGTGTGCCAGGTCCCAGGTCGGGAAGGTGTTGGTGGAGAAACGCTGGTGCACCAAGGCCAGCGCCGACTCGAAGCGCGGGCTCTGCAGGTCCAGGTAGTACTGGCCGACCTGATAGGCGAGCAGCATCCCCTTGTAAACCATGGTGCGCGAGGACATGGAGGCGACGTAGTAGGACGTCTTGCCGTATCCTGCCTCGCGGATTGCGTTGTCCATACGCTTGCGGATCACGAAGAGCTTCCGCTCGAAGCTGTCCTGATCAGGGCAATCCTCGCCCCGGCCCACAAAGACCTGACGGATAACCGGCTCCGTGGGCCGAACACTCTCCCCCAGGTCGCTGCTGTCCACCGGGACATCGCGCCAGCCGAGAACCAGCTGGCCCGCCTCCGCGATGTGCCGATTGACGATTGCGAGCATCTCCTCCCTGGCGTTCTGGTCCTTGGAGAGGAACACCATGCCGACCCCGTAGTGGCCGGGGGGCGGGAGCTCGAAGCCGATCGCGCCGCGGAAGAAGGCGTCCGGGAACTGGACGAGGATGCCTGCGCCGTCGCCGGCCTTCGCGTCGGCCCCCACCGCGCCGCGATGGGTGAGGCGGTCCAGAAGCTCGAGTCCCTGCTCGATGACCCGGTGGCTCCTGTGGTTCTTGATGTTGCAGATGAAGCCGACGCCGCAAGCGTCATGCTCGTTGGCAGGATCGTAGAGTCCCTGGGCTGGGGGCAAGGCACGAAGGCTCATCGCAGGTCTCGCTGGTCTCTGGTCTCGCGTCGGCAGGCTATGCTCTGCATCGAAGCCCGTCCACCCCTGGCACGAACCCGGCTTGGTAGGCAACCCGACAGACGCGGCAAATGTGGGCGGTCAAGACCGGTTAAAAGGCAGCCTCAACAGTGCATTCCGGTGCATGGAGGTCAGTCACCCAATCGTCTCTCCTCGCTCCGGGCACCAGTGCGACTTGCGCGTCTGGTCGGGCGGAAACGCTCCATCAAGCACGGAACCTGCAAATTTACAGGATAGGCAGGTCCTATGCCATTTGGCCAAGGGGAAGTATGTGGGCCGAGCGGTTGCTCGCCAAGCGGCTCCTTGCGATGAAGGAGACGCGGCTCTGCACGATTCCGGTGCAGCGGCGGGCGAGGGCGCTCCGTCGGCGGGCAAGGTCTCCCTTCGGACGTCTGTCCGAGCTAGTGGGGCGCCGTTGGGGCTGCCTGCAGCACGTCCCCGAGGGATTCCGGCGGGAAATCGTCCGTCACCACCGCCTGTCCGATTCCCTGGAGCAGCACCAGCCGCAGGCGACCGGCCTGGACCTTCTTGTCCACTGCCATCAGATCCAGCAACCGTTGCCGGCTCAGGCCGGTCGGCGGGCTGGTCGGCAGCCGTGCACTCTCGACCGCGCCACGGACGCGGGCGACGGACGTGTCGTCCAGCCAACCGAGTCGCTGCGAGAGATCCGCAGCCATGCAGATTCCGGCGGCGACCGCCTCTCCGTGCAACCATTCGCCATAGCCGACTCCGATCTCAATGGCGTGCCCGAAGGTGTGCCCGAGGTTAAGCAGCGCCCTCTGGCCTCCTTCGAGCTCGTCCGCCGCCACCACCTCCGCCTTGTTCTGGCAGGAGCGCTCGATGGCATGAGCGAGTGCCTCGTCCTCGCGGGCCAGCAGCGCCCCCATGTTGGCTTCCAGCCAGTCGAAGAGGGCGGGGTCGCGAACGAGGCCGTACTTTATGACCTCTGCCAGTCCGGCGGACAGCTCCCGATCGGGAAGGGTATCAAGGGTAGCCGTGTCGGCAAGCACCGCCCGGGGCTGGTAGAACGCCCCGATCATATTCTTGCCGAGGCGATGATTCACCCCTGTCTTGCCGCCTACGGAGGAGTCCACTTGGGCGAGGAGCGTGGTCGGCACCTGGATAAAGGCCACGCCGCGCTGGTAGCAGGCGGCGGCGAAGCCGGCCATGTCGCCGATCACGCCCCCGCCAAGGGCGATTACGGTGCAGTCGCGCCCGAACCGATACGCGAGGAGACGGTCGAAGATCCGGTTCCAGACATCGAGGCATTTGTACTGCTCGCCGTCTGGCAGGATCACCTTCTCCAGCCGGTAGGAGCGCAAGGCGGCTTCAACAGTCCCGAGGTAGAGTGGAGCCACGGTCTCGTTGGTCACGACCATGACCTGACGGCCGGCGAGGTGGGGCCGGTAGCGTTCCGCGTCCCCGATTAGCCCGCGCCCGATGTCAATGGGGTAGCTGCGCGCCCCGAGCTCGACGACCAGAGTCCCGCTCATGAAGCCTCAGGGCGTATCGGCTTCAAGGCGCCGACGGATCTCTTTGACAACGGACGCGGTTCCCCGCTTCTCAGTGGAAACGACCATGTCGGCGACCTGACGGTAGATGGGGTCGCGCTCCGTCATGAGG
>JARRNE010000200.1:0-5268 GCA_037385305.1 Chromatiaceae bacterium
TGCCGGAACAGCTCCCGGCTCTTGAGCGGTCGCTCCCCAAGATGGGGGCTGAGGAGACGGTGCAGAAGCTCTCGAGCCTCCCTCGCCTGCACCCCCTGCAGCACTTCGCCCGCCGCGAGCCGCAGAAGCGTCTCCCCGGAAACCGTGAACCCTTCCCCGGGGACGGCGTCCTCCCGCACACCCGCCTCCGGCTCATAGGCGTATCGCCTCCCGGGCAGGACCGACTCGCCGCTGAAGGCATCCCGGTCCAAGATAATTGCATAGCCCACCTCCCGCAGCAGACGCAGCTCGAAGCGGCGCAGCGCCGAGTCCAGATGCGCTCCCTGGGCCAGCTCCGTGAGGGCTGCGTGATAAAAGGCGAAGAGCCCCTCGTGGGGATCATGGCGACCCACCAACCGCATCAGCAGCTCATTCAAGTAAAAGCCGCAGAAGAGCGCGGTTCCCGGGAGCCCGATCGGGCAACCCGCCGGCTCTGTACGGATCAGCGTCTTGACCTCTCCCCGGCCGACCCAGCCCAGCCACAGTGGGCGGAACGGCTGCAGATCCGCAGCCGTGCTCCTTCGGCCGCGCTTAGCACCTTTGGCCAGGACAGGCAGACGCCCCTCCTCCGCCGAGAAGACCTCGATCAACAGGCTGGTGTTTCCGAAGTCTCGGCGGTGGAGGACGAAGCAGCGGCAAAGCCGATCCCGCACCGGATTGTCCATGGCAAGGCGGCGCGAATTAGGAGGCGCTAGCCGCCATAGCCCAGATTCTGCAATGCGGCCTCGTCGCTCGACCAGCTCTTCCTTACCCTCACCCATACCTCGAGGTGGACCGGGCAGCCGAAGAGCCTCTGCATCTCCAGGCGCGCCCCCTGCGCGGCAGCCTTGAGAGCCCGCCCGCCCCGTCCAACGATGATCCCCTTCTGGCCCTCACGCTCGACCCAGACGAGCGCGTGGACGCGATAACGCCCGCCCGTGTCCTCCAAGCGCTCGATCTCCACGGTCGATTGGTATGGCAGCTCGTCACCGTAACGCTGCATTAACTGCTCGCGCAGCAGCTCGGCGGCGAAGAACCGCTCGGGACGATCCGTGAGCTGATTGGACGGAAAGGCGTTCTCGCCCTCGGGTAGGGCCTCGATCACGAGCCGCTCCAAGAGCTCCACCTGGTCCCCTTTGGCCGCGGACACGGGAACCAGCTCCCGGAAGGCATGGCGGGCCGCGAGGGCCTCCAAATAAGGAAGCAGCCGCTGTTTCTCCTTCAGCTGGTCGATCTTGTTCACCACGGCGATCACCGGAACCCGGGCGCCCTTGGCGACCTGCAGGGCCTGATCGTCCTCCGGGGTGAACCTTAGCGCCTCCACCACGAGCAGCGCCAGATCGACCTCCCCCACCGCCGCGCGAGCCGTGCGGTTCAAGTAACGGTTCAGCGCACCGCCGCCGCGCTGATGGATGCCGGGGGTGTCGACGAAGACCGCTTGGCCGGCGTCCATGGTCTTGATGCCGAGCAGGGAGTGACGGGTCGTCTGCGCCTTGTGAGAGGTGATGGCGAGCTTCTGCTCCAGGATACGATTCAAAAGGGTGGACTTGCCAACATTCGGCCGCCCGATCATGGCGACATACCCGCAACGGTTGGCCCTTGTCATGTCCCGTCCTCCAGCAGGGCCAGCATGGATTCGGCGGCCTGCTGCTCGGCGCGGCGCCGGCTGGTGCCTTCCCCCTCGGCGCTCCGGCCATCATCCGGCAGGCGACAGCGCACCCGGAAGCTCTGGGCATGCTGAATGCCCGTCACCTCCAGCACCTCATATTCCGGCAAGGGGCGCCTGCGGGACTGGAGGGCCTCTTGAAGGCGGGTCTTCGGATCCTTCGAAATCCCGGCCTTGCCGGTGGCCTCCAGGGCTTCGCGAAAGACCCCAAGGATCACTCGGCGAGCGCCGTCGAAACCTTGATCCCGGTAGACCGCCGCGAGAACCGCCTCGAGGGCGTCCGCTAGAATCGAGTCTCGGGCGTGCCCGCCGGTGCGAAGCTCCCCGGGCCCGAGACGCAGGTGGTCACTGAGGGCCAGCCCCCGCGCCAGGGCCGCCAGAGACTCTTTCTTGACCAGGGAGGCCCGCAGTCGACTGAGGCGTCCCTCGTCTGCCTCTGGGAAGCGCTCCCATAAGGCCTCGGCGATAACGAACCCGAGCAGGGCGTCGCCCACGAATTCCAGGCGCTCGTTGTTCTCGCCGGCCGCACTGCGGTGGGTGAGGGCCTGTACGTACAGCTGCTTGCACCCAATGCGGCAGCCCAGCGCACGGGCCAGGCCTCGCAAATCCTCTGTCACTCGGTGGCTGGGATGTTTACGGTGTGGGAGAAGGCGACCACGGCGTCGATGTTGGCGAACAGATGCTCACGCACCTCATAGTGGACCGTGAGGTCTGTGCCGTTGGCCACCGGGGTGAAGGTGAAATCCCGCCGCTTGAGGCTCCTGATTTCATTAATGTAAAGCTCATTGTTGATCTTTCGCAGCACGGCGCGCCGGCTATGAGCGACCTCGGGATCGGCAACCGATTTGTCCATGACCGATTTCACGATGGCGTACTGCATGTAGTCCGGCCCAAGCTTCAGGCCGACGGTGACGATGGCCGCTGCAATCGCGATGAGAAACAGGATGCCGAGCAGACTGACGCCTCGCTGTTGCTCCAGGTTGCGCTGCATGGCGGTCACCTCCGCAATCTAATGAATAATGGTGCCGATCCGACTCCAATCGATCGGGAATCCCTTGCGTTGACTGTCCCAGTTCATCCAGATCATAAATGCCTTGCCCACCAGGTTGGCTTCCGGCACGAAGCCCCAGCATCGGCTGTCGTTACTGTTGTCGCGGTTGTCGCCCATGGCGAAGTAGCTTCCCGGCGGGACCGTAACGGGTCCGAAGGCCAAGACCTCACAGCCCGGCGGCAGATCGGGCGCCAGGGGATTGAGCAGAATATCGTGCTTCACGTCCCTCAGGTCTTCCGCTGCCTCCGCATAGCCGGTCTGCCCCACACCCGCTCCAACTCCTTTGTACACGCCGGCCGGCATATGCGGGACCGCCTTGCCATTGATATAGATGGTCTTGTTTCGGTAGTAGATTCGATCACCTGGAACCCCAATGATCCGTTTGATGTAGTCCACCGATGGCTCATTGGGAAACCGAAACACCACGACGTCGCCCCGATGCGGCTCGCCCACCTTGATGAACTTGGTATCTAGCACGGGCCAGCGCAGCCCATATGCGAACTTGTTCACAAGGATGAAGTCGCCCACCAAAAGGGTAGGCATCATGGACCCGGACGGTATGCGAAACGGCTCCACCAGGAAGGACCGCAGCAAGAGCACGATCAGAATGACCGGAAAGAAGGAGCGGGCATATTCTACCAGCACCGGCTCCTTGTAGGCCGGTGCCGAAGCCACCCCTTCCAACGACGCCCCGCCGCCTGCAGCCTCCTGCGCCAGACGGCGACGGCGTGGGGCAAACAGGACCGCGTCCGCAAGCCAAATTCCGCCAGTGACGGCGCAGGCCAACACCAAGAAGGTAGGAAAATCGAAGGTCATGACTTGGTTCGGTGACTAACTTTGTGGATGAGAGAAGGGTATGCGCCGGCCTGCGGACGATCCTCGGGCCAAAAGAATCTAATTATCCTTTCCGACCTGGAGCACGGCAAGGAACGCCTCCTGCGGGATCTCCACCTTGCCCACCTGCTTCATCCGCCGCTTGCCCGCCTTCTGCTTCTCCAAAAGCTTCCGCTTGCGCGTGACATCGCCGCCGTAACACTTGGCGGTGACGTTCTTGCGCAGGGCCTTCACCGTGGTGCGGGCGATGACCTTGCTCCCGATGGCCGCCTGGATGGCGACCTCGAACATCTGGCGGGGGATCAGGTCCTTCATCCGTTCGGCGATGTCCCGGCCCCGGAGATGCGCCGTGTCCCGGTGCCCGATGAGGGACAGGGCATCGACCCGCTCCCCGTTGATCAGGAGATCCAGCTTTACCAGATCCGCCGCCTGGAACCGTTTGAAATCGTACTCGAATGAGGCGTAGCCCCGGCTCACGGACTTGAGGCGGTCGAAGAAGTCCAGCACGACCTCGCTCAAAGGCAGCTCGTACGTCGCCTGCACCTGGCCACCCAGATACTGGATCTGCTTCTGCACCCCCCGCTTCTCGATGCACAGGTTGATGACGCCGCCCAGCCAATCCTGTGGGACCAGGATACGGGCCTCGATAATCGGCTCCCGGATCTCCTTGATCTTGCTCGTGGCGGGGAGGTCCGACGGGTTGTCGATTCGGATCACCGCGTCGTCGGAGCGCAGCACCTCGTAGACGACCGTCGGCGCGGTGGTGATCAAGTCCAGGTCGTACTCCCGCTCCAGGCGCTCCTGGACGATCTCCATGTGCAGCATACCGAGGAAGCCGCAGCGAAACCCGAAGCCCAGGGCCTGGGAGACCTCCGGCTCGTAGAAGAGGGCCGCGTCGTTGAGCCTGAGCTTGCTCAGGGCGTCTCGCAGGTCCTCGTAGTGATCGGAGACCACCGTGTAAAGACCGGCGAAGACCCGCGGCTGCATCTGCTTGAAACCCGGCAGGGGTTTCGCGGCGGGCCGGTCCGCGCCCGTAATGGTGTCCCCCACGGGAGCGCCGTCGATCTCTTTGATACCAGCGATCAGGAACCCCACCTCGCCGGTTCCCAACCGCGGACGCTCCTCGCGTTTAGGGGTGAAGACGCCGACGCTGTCCGCGTGGTAGCTCCGTCCGGTGGACATGATGACCAGCTTGTCGCGCCGGTTGATGACCCCGTTGAGCACGCGCACGAGGGAGACCACACCAACGTAAGCGTCGAACCAGGAATCGATGATCAGGGCCTGCATGGGCGCATCAGAGTCGCCCTTTGGCGGCGGAATGCGCCGCACCAGAATCTCCAGGAGCTCGGGAATGCCGACCCCTGTCTTTGCGCTCACTCGCAGCGCGTCCGACGCCTCCAGCCCGATGATCTCTTCGATCTGGGCAATCACGCGCTCGGGCTCGGCCGAGGGCAGATCGATCTTGTTGAGCACCGGCAGGACCTCCAGTCCCTGCTCGATCGCCGTATAGCAGTTGGCGACGCTCTGCGCCTCGACACCCTGGGCCGCGTCCACCACCAAGAGCGCGCCTTCACAGGCCGCCAGGGAACGCGACACCTCGTAGGAGAAGTCAACGTGCCCTGGGGTGTCGATAAGGTTGAGCTGATAGGTCTCCCCGTCGGGCGCGCGGTAATCGAGGGTGACGCTCTGGGCCTTGATG
>JARRNE010000201.1:0-5262 GCA_037385305.1 Chromatiaceae bacterium
AAATTCAGCCTGCTGCGCCCGGACGACCTTCTCAACCTGCAGATTGAAGGGGAAAACCTGCGCCTGGATACCTCCCAGGTGGACGCGCCGGCCCTGGTACTCAAGGATCTCGAGAAACCCGCTTACTTGATCATCACCTTTCCACCCCAGACCATCATCGAGCAGGCGTATTTCGAATCCTCCCCAGTAGACCCACCACCCGACGAGGCCAGCGATCCGCTCAACACGGATCTGCCGCCGTTATCGCCCGATCCGGCGGTCCCGGTGGCGGCGCGCATCGGTGGCCGCAGCCGGCTGGTGCTGCGCATCCCGGCCAGCGAGGACGTGCGCATCCCTTACACCACTGCCGGCGTGCTGGATTGGGAGGGCTTCGAGCTGGCGGTATCGCCCCTGGCAGCGCTGCCGCCCGAGCCGACCGCCCAGCAACGCCAGGAGGCCCCCGGTATCTCGGAACCGGGACGCCTGGAAACGGCCATCGAACTGCCCTACCGCCTGATCCTTTCACCCAACGAGGCGGTCGTCTGGCGGCACGCCAGGGGGCTCAAGACCTCGCGCGGGATCACCGAGCTGTGGCATACCCGCCTGATGCACAAGGACAACCAGGGGGAGTTGGCGGAGGTCACCCGCTTGCAACCCGCCCCACTGCGTGCCATCTGGTCGCCGGACTACAATCCGGACAAGTTCGAAGCCACGGACCCGCCGCAGCTGGGCGACCCGGACCCAGATTGGGGCGTGCTGACCCCGATGACGCCCTCCGATCGCCACGAGATCGTCATCCTGACGTCCGCCTTTCACGGTTTCGTCAAAGACACCGACGATTTCACTGCCTACCAGCCGCGGCCGGTGCTGGCCGAGAAGTTGATGCTCTCCCCGCTGGGCGGCTGGTTGCGCTCGCGGGGGGAGTGGGACCCTCCGGCCTATTTCCGGCCCTTCCCAATTTTCATACCCCCGGACCGGAAGAAGTGGAAAGTCTACATAGGGGAGCTAACTAAGCTGCCGTTCGACCGGCTACCCCGTCCGCGCCCAGAACCTGGGCCCAGGGACCGGCCCGGCGGACGGGGCGCCACTGAGCAGAAGGGGTTGACGGCCAGCGAGGGGAGCAGCCTGGACGACCTGGTTACGGACGGAGACCTGCTGGCGGCGCAAATCGATTACGGCAAGCTGTCCGGAATCCTGTGGCCGGGGCTGATCGGCGAAACCGGCGCGCTGCTCAACGTCTCGGAGTGGAGCCACATCGCCACGCAGGGCCGCGACCACTTCGTGCGCATCGTCTACGAGGGCCACCTATACCCCTTCGGCCACCGGGCTTCGCTGATCAAGATCACCGAGCGCAAGATCCGCGATAAGCCCGGCCTGAACGGGGTATCGACGCCGCTTGCCTACCTGGTGCAGCGCATGTTCATCGTGGTGCGCCAGCCGCTACGCGACTATACCGAAGCGAACGTGAAGGCGAAACTAGAGAACGGCGGGCGCGGGCTGCCCTTCAAGAACATCCGCCTGACCACCCTGGTGACGCCGGATATCGCCGATCCCAAAGGCGCCGCGGCGGTGCCCGGCTCGATCTACTCGTTCTGGGTGCGCCTGAGCGCTGGCACCAGCCCGGAAGACGACTTCAAGTTCCACGCCGTGGCCGAGGATATCGCCGGCCGGCAGGTGGACATGACGACTTCGCTGATCTTCGTGCCCTTCGGCGAGGGCGACCGCCAGGTGATCGCCGACTTTTACAACGGCAGCGGGGAGGCGCGGGCCGTGGAGGTGCCCGGCCAGAAGGTCACCTACGCCCCGGCGGGTGGCGGGAGCGCCGAGAACACCGCCCTGGACACCACGGCGCTGTACTTCAGCACCCATCCCGCCCCAGTCAACAAGAAGTTCGGCGGCTTCCTGCCCAAGCTGTTCAAGTCGAACGTCAACCTGCCGGCGGTGGAGGCACTGCTGGGCAAATCCGCCGGCACGCAGATCGCCTATTTCGAGGGCTTCCTGGGCGACGACCCGGGCAATACCACCGGGCTGTTCGCCCAAGTCGTCGAGGAAGCCTCTTCCGGGGTGCTGTCCCCGGCGCAGCTGCTGTCCGAGTTCCGCGCCGACCAGGCCGGCGGCTTCGCCACCCCCGACCTGTCCATCTCCGGCCTGACCAGCCAGTTCGGCCCGATGGCCGGCGATCTAGGCAAGATCGCGGCCGACGATTTCACCCCCAACGACTTCTTCAGCGCGGTCAAGGACAGCGCTCTGCTGTTCGGCACCTTCAGCCTGGCCGACCTGCTCCAGCCGCTGACCATCACCGCGGGGGCGCCCAAAGTCCAGTTCAAGCAGGAGGACCTGGGCGCGACGCCACCGGCGGTCAAGCTGAAGCTGATCACCACACTGGACTGGGAACCAGAGGTCGATACCCTCAATCTCGGCATCGTGACCTTCCACCCGAACAAGAACGGCGACGAGGCCAAGCTGGAAGTGCATGGCCGCATCGAGAAAATCGTCGAACTGCCGGCGCCGCCCAACCTGGACCCCGGCTACGCCGTGATGCAAGGCAGCCTGACGGACTTCCGCGTGGAGCTGCTGCACATCGTCGAGGTGCTCTTTGAGCGCTTCGCTTTCAAGAGCGAGACGGGCAAGAAGCTGGACGTGACCGTCGAGCTGGATCCCGGCACGCCGGTGCGCTTCCTGGGTGACCTGCAGTTCGTCGAGGAGCTGCGTAAAGCCATCCCGCCCGACTTGTTCGGGGATGGGCCCAGCCTGGACATCAACTTCGAGCGCGTCAAAGCCGGCTTCAGCATCGGCCTGCCGCCGGTAGCGGTGGGGGTCTTCTCGCTGCGCGAGGTGGTGCTGGGAGCCTTCCTGGAGCTGCCCTTCGTCGCTGGCCTGCCGCTGTTCGATTTCTCCTTCTCCAGCCGCGAGCACCCCTTCAATCTAACCGTTTCCATCTTTGGGGGAGGCGGCTTCTTCCATTTGCAGCTGGACACCCTGGGCCTGAAGATGCTGGAGGCGGCCCTGGAATTCGGCGCCAGCGCGTCGATCGACCTGGGCGTGGCCAGCGGCGGGGTCCACATCATGGCCGGGATCTACTTCTCGGTGCAGCGCCAGACGATCGAGGGGAACGAAGTGGACGCCGCCACCCTGGCCGGCTACCTGCGCATGGGCGGCGAGCTGTCCGTGCTGGGCCTGATCTCGGTCTCGCTGGAGTTCTATCTGATCTTCGCCTACGAGATCCAAAAGAACGCGGCTTACGGCCGAGCCACGCTGACGGTCAAGGTCGAAGTGCTATTCTTCAGCACCTCGGTCGAGATCACCGTCGAGAAGCGCTTTGGAGGCTCGGGCGGCGACCCGCTGTTCCTGGAAACATTTGAGACGCCCGCCGTGTGGAAAGAATACGCCGGCGCCTTTGCCTGAGGAGGAAAGTATGCCCAACCAGACCATCCTGTTCACCGTCATGCCGCGGGGCATGAGCCTCAACACCCAAACGCTGCCGATCTCGGTATTCGTCTCGCCGCGGCTGTACGGCGCCTCGCAGCTGAGCAGCTTCCCGGACTGGCTGAAATGGACCGCCCAGCTGAAGGAGAAAGGCCTGCGGCTAACGCTGCGCTGCGACGGGCACACGCGGGACTTCGAGATCGACACCAAGGTGCTGCGCCCCGACCTGTGGGAGGCGATGTTCAAGGAGACCACCTTCGTGCGCTCGCACACCTTTACGGATTACAGCGACCGGGCGATCTTCTCTTACCCGGCGCGCCTGGCGCTCAGCGCGATCAAGTCGATCTACCAGCAGGCCGGGGTGGTCCTGGGCCTGCCTGACCGCCGGCCTTTCCCACAGGATGAAAAGCGCTACTCTCCCAACCGGGAGTTCATCAAGGGCCTGCTTGCCGGCCTGGAGGTGAACTGGAACGCGGACAAGGGCGAGGGCCTGCGGGATGCGTATCGCTCCGGCTTCGGCCAACTGTCCACGCTCGCAACCGTGCAGCCGGTGCATCAAAACCCGGCCTTCCTGGAGGCCGACGGCACCTTGAACAACATGCCCCCAGCGGGCACGCCCCAGGCCAAGACGGTAAACCAGTTCCTCGCCAACCAGTTCGCCGTGTACACGCACATGCCGCAGGGCGCCTCCGTGGCAGACAACCCGCCGGATTTCGACAACCTGATCGACTTCCACCAGGCGCTCAGCTCGCTGAGTTCCTATCCCGATCTGCTGCGGGCCCTGGGCCTGGTGTTCGACCTGGAGCTGCCGCGCAACTTCGTGGCGGCGACCCCGATCAACGTGCCCGCCCACATGGCGGTGGTCGACCTGCCCGGGCATACGTGGGCCATCCCCACCCAGACGCCACCCAGCCTGGACCCGCTGGAGACCGCCTACCTGTATTTTACACTCGGCAGTCCTCCAAACACGTGGTCGATCTTCACCACGGCCCCCGGCCTGCTGGGCGGCGGGTACGCCGACCTGGAAGTTTTCGGCCTGCTCAACCTGAATCCCACCCGCTACGGGCTGGCCCAGGTGGACCTGGAGAGCGGCATGTTTAAGAACATCCTGCTGGCCGAGTCCTGGCAGGACGACCGGCCCGGGCTGGCCCCCAGCGACCACCCGGAGGTGTTCGACGAAACCACCACGCTGCCGTCCCTGCGCTCGGGCGGCTTCTCGCTGTTCGCCGACGGGCGAGCGCTGCGGCTGCTGCGCACCTTCCAGGAGAATCAGGGTTTCAACACCGACCTGGAGAACAGCGACCCGCCGGCGCGGCCTTTCTTCGCCGAGGACCTGGTGCACGGGCTGCGCCTGGACGTTTGGGACTCGCACACTGACGAGTGGCACTCGCTGCACCAACGCAGCGGCACCTACAAGATCGAGCAACGCACCTTCAAGACCCAAAAGGAGGAGGGCTTCGCCCAGCTGGCTGCGGGGCAGGCAGCGCCCGATCCCGACAACCCGACCCCGGACGACCTTTACCTGAACGAATCGGTGGCCAGGTGGGCGGGGTGGAGTTTGAGCGCCCCGTTCCCCGGCAAGTCCCTGTCTCGCGATCCCGACCCGGACAAGGCGCTGGACGAGGACTCCAACCATCCGGCCAACGAACCGGCGACGCCTTTCAAGATGACGACCGAGTTCAGCGTCATCCCCAGCTCGCTGCCCGCGCTGCGCTTCGGACGGCGCTACCGGCTGCGGGCCCGCCCGGTGGATATCTGCGGCAACAGCATGGCGGCGGACGACCCGCTAGCGGCCCTGCTGGCGCTGCTGGCCGGCCTGCCGCGGGACCCGGAGGGCTTCCCTTACCTGCGCTACGA
>JARRNE010000202.1:0-5254 GCA_037385305.1 Chromatiaceae bacterium
TTCGACTCCCAGTTCCCGGGCGTCATTGCAATGTTTGCGTCCATCCTGATCTTCTTCTTCGTGCCCTGGCTCGACCGTAGTCCCGTCAAGTCCATTCGGTACAAGGGGATCATCTCCAAGGTCGCCCTCGGCGCTTTCGCGGTCACCTTCCTGGTGCTCGGCTGGATTGGGACTCAGCCTCCGGAGCCAATCCTCACCAACCTGGCCCGGGTTCTTACCGTCGTCTACATCGCGTTCTTCTTGCTGATGCCTTTCTACAGCAAGCTGGATAAGACCAAGCCGGTGCCGGAGAGGGTGACACCATGAAAAGGCTGATAGCCGCATCGATCCTGTTACTGGGGCCTGCCCTGGCGTCCACCCCCTCGTTTGCGGAGGAGGGGGCCAAGCTCGAGTCGGCTGGGATCGATCTCACCGATAAGCCGTCCCTGCAGCGCGGCGCAAAGTACTTCGTGAACTACTGCATGGGTTGTCATTCGCTCAAGTACATGCGCTGGAACCGCATGGCTGAGGATATCGGCATCGGCCAGACCGACCTGCGCAAGAACCTCATCTTTACGGGTGCCAAGCCCGGCGACCTGATGACAAATGCCATGCGCCCGGAGGACGGGACGAAGTGGTTCGGTACTGCCGTCCCGGATCTGACGCTGGTGACACGTTGGCGGAGCCCGGACTGGGTGTATACGTACCTGAAGAGCTTCTATCTGGACGACACCCGGCCGTGGGGAGTGAACAACCTGGTGTTCCCCAAGGTCGGGATGCCGGACGTGCTCGCCCCGCTCCAAGGTGAGCAGAAGGCCATTTTCGGGAAGCCGGAGGAGCCCGGCGCGGCACCGCCCATCGAACGGCTAGAGCCGGTAAAGGCGGGGACACTGAACGCCGAGCAGTACGATGCCATGGTGCGTGACATCACGAACTTTCTCACTTACGTGGGTGAGCCCATACGGATGGAGCGGCGACATATCGGCATCTACGTCCTGATCTTTATTGCAGTCTTCTTCGTTCTGGCCTACCTGCTGAAAAAGGAATACTGGAAGGACGTTCACTGAGCGTGACGAGAAGGCCCGCCCGAGGTTGGGCGGGCCTTCTTCTCAGTATCCCGCCTCGAGCGCTTCTTCTCCTCGGACGCACTGATCGGTGTGAAAGCTGGCCGGGTGCGCAGGACGTCCCGCAGGGCTCGTGCCGCCCACGGGAGGTGTGGCGCGAAAGAGTGGGCCCCTGCGGGGCAGCTTGGAGGTCATGCCCTCCGTACTGGGCCCGTCCCGCCGAACGTCCCTGCCAAGCTCTCCCTTCTGTCCTCGCAGCGGCGCGTCCCGGGTCCCCTCTCTTTTCGGCTATACTCCTCTCTCCGTCGCGCCGTCCCTTGCCGGGGCTCGGGCGCTCGTGAGCTGGAGTACAGGTTTGATGGCATTAGCCGCGAATCGAAGATCCGTGATGACGCTCTTCTCCGATCCCTCTTGTCCTTACTGCCATAGAGTCCGTATCGTCCTGGCGGAGAAGGGTATTGCCGTCGATATCGTCGACGTGGATGCGCGGGATCTGCCGGACGAGGTTATGGATTTCAACCCGTACGGCACCGTCCCGACGCTGGTCGACCGGGACCTGCGCCTCTACGATTCCCGCATCGTCATCGAGTACCTTGACGAGCGCTTTCCGCATCCGCCCCTGCTGCCGGTCGATCCCGTGTCACGCGCGACGTCGCGTCTCTACATGTACCGCATCGAGCGCGACTGGTGCCGGTCGATGGACAACATCTTCCAGCGGAATGAGGAAGAGGCCGAGCAGGCCCGGAAAGAGCTGCGGGAGAGCCTTATCGCGACAGCGCCGGTCTTTGCGGCCAAGCCTTTCTTCATGAACGACGAGTTTTCTTTGGTTGACTGCTGCGTGGCCCCGCTGCTGTGGCGGCTGCCCGTCATGCACATCGAGCTGCCGCCTCAGTCCAAGGCGGTAACCGACTATGCCACCCGGATCTTCCGGTGGCCCGCCTTCCGCGCAAGCCTCACCGAGGTGGAAAGGGAAATGGTCCTTGACGCGGGTTAGATCCCTGCCTCTGCCTGCCGCCATGACACCGAATCGTCCCTACCTCGTCCGGGCCCTCTACGAATGGATCCTGGACAACGCAATGACACCGCATCTGTTGGTGGACGCCACCAGGCCGGATGCAGTGCTTCCGGCCCAATTCATCCAGGACGGCAAGATCGTCCTGAACATCAGCCCGACGGCGGTTCGTGGGCTGGTGCTTGGCAACGAGCGCATCTCCTTCAACGCCCGCTTTGCCGGCGTTGCGATGGATGTCGCAGTGCCCGCTGAGGCAGTCATCGGGATCTATGCGCGCGAGAACGGCCGCGGCATGCTGTTTCCCGACGAGGAGCCGCAGACCGAGCAGGAACAGGGTCCCGATGACAAGCCGGAGCCGCCGGGGCCAGGGCGGGAACGGCCGACGCTGAAGGTGGTCAAGTAAGCCCGGCTGTCCTGTGAAGCGGTTGGCTCCGGGCCGGTCTCAGCCGTCCGCCATCTGATCGGGGAGTCCCACACTGATCTCCATGAGATCCAGCCCGATCAGCACGAGGTAGCCGGTCTGTCTGCCGACTCCCTCCTCACTGAAGTCGAAGCGATAGACCCGTCGCCACCGCAGGCCCTGAGGCACGCGCCTCACCCGGAGATGATGCAGGGCGACAGTCTGATCCAGAAACTGCAAGCCCCGCTGGGCACAGGCCGCCCGCGCGATCCCCGTCGCCAGCTCTCTGGCACGCAGGCTGTCCAGCCAAAACCAGCCGAGCAGGGTCAAGCCAAAGATTGCGAGCAGGTTGTCCATGGGTCTTTCAGGCAAGAGTTGTGCGGAGCGCGCTCCGAGTCCCCCGTTTTCTACCTTCCTTATAGCTGACTGGGAGAGGGCTGGGGCGAGGGAAACGGTCATGGCGGCAGCGCCTCAAGCTCTCCGGGCTGGCGCTGACACCATGACCGTTACGATGAAACTCGCGCGTAGCGCGCTCCCTGTCACCCTCGCCCAGTGGGAGAGGGCCGGGGTGAGGGGAATGGTCATGGCGGCAGCGACTTACATTCTCTGGGCTGGCGCTGACGCAATGGCCGTTAGCTGGGATCGTTGCGGCGAGCAACCCGGTACACGAGGCAAGAGCAACCAATGCGAGGCGAGCCGTCAGCTGCAGAGAAGGCCTAGTATATGCGCCGAGGGAACAATATCTCAGAAATGGACGCTGGAAGAGCAGCTGCCGTGCAGGCAGCGCAACTGATCGGCACGGAGTAGGGAGGTGAAATGGGGACCATTCGAATCCTTGTGGGAGATATCACAAAGCTCGAGGTTGAGGCCATCGTGAATGCAGCGAACAGCTCCCTCATGGGCGGCGGGGGTGTGGATGGCGCCATTCACCGGGCGGCGGGGCCGGAGCTCAAGGATGCCTGCCGGCCTCTGGGCGGCTGTCCCGCTGGGGATGCCCGCATCACACCCGGCTTTCGCCTGCCCGCCCGGTGGGTCATACATACGGTCGGTCCCGTCTGGCACGGCGGAGACTCCGGTGAGGCGAACCTGCTGCGCAGCTGTTACGACCGCTCTTTTGCTCTGGCGCGGGAAAAGGGCGTGCGGACCATCGCGTTTCCGAGCATCAGCACCGGGGCCTACGGCTATCCGAAGCGGGCGGCGGCCGGAATCGCCCTGGATGCGATGCGCGAGCAGCGTGCCGCCTTCGACGAAATGATCGCCTGCTGCTTCTCCGACGAGGACGCTGCCATCTACCGCGAGCTGTGCCCGGAGTGCACCGATGTCGGAACCAATGGTTGAGCCTGCGGGCGGCGCTCGGCTGACTTGATACCGACGCCACCGAAGCCAGGGAGCCCGCCGCCCCCGCCGTCACAATGGCAGCGGACCCAAGCCGGCGGGGTGCCTTGCCGCGGAAAGCCGCGCACAAGCAGCTACAATCTCGTGAACAGCTGGAGCCGAAGGTGCCGGGTCATGAAGTATTGCAGCCAATGTGGATCGGAAGTGAATCTTCAGGTCCCCGAGGGGGATAACCGACCCCGCTACGTATGCGGCACGTGCGGCACGATTCATTACCAGAATCCAAAGATCGTGGTGGGCTGTGTTCCGGACTGGGAAGACCAGATCCTGCTCTGTCGACGCGCCATCGAGCCCCGCTACGGCCTATGGACCGTGCCCGCCGGCTTTATGGAACAAGGCGAGACCAGCCAACAAGGTGCCGCCCGAGAGACCCTCGAGGAGGCCAATGCTCGTGTGGAGGTCAAGGCGCTCTACGGTCTGTTCAACCTGCCGCATATCAATCAGGTCTACCTCCTCTTCCGTGGTCGCTTGCTGGACCTCGACTTCAGCCCTGGGCTGGAGAGCCTCGAGGTGCGTCTGTTCGAAGAGGCAGAGATCCCCTGGCAGCAGATTGCGTTCCCCATTGTCAAAGAGACCCTCGCCCTGTACTTCCGCGACCGTGCCAACGGCGGCTTTTCCCTGCACTCCGGGGATGTCGTCAGGAGCGGGAGCGACATGCGCCGCTACGAGATCACGATCCACGGCTGATCCCGCCCGAGGTCTAAACACAAGAAGGCGCAATACCGTGGTGGCGGGTCGAGGGCAACGTAGACGGTTGCTCTTGGCACCGTTGCTGGATGTCCGCGGCACGCTTCGATCGCGCTGGATGGCTGCCCGATCGTGAAGCACTCTTCGGGACAGGGGTGGGCCTCGATGAGGCGGTTCTCCCGGCGGCGAGTCTCGAGCGCCCTCCTTACTGCCGAACCTACGACGGCGAGTAGTCAAGAGCTAGGGTCGGCGTGGAGAATATGGGGGCCGGTCTCACCGCCTGATGCGCCGATCCCCCTATCCGTTACCCTTCGGATACCTGGACCGAGCTCCGAATGAACGATAGCCTTAGCTTCATCATCACGCTCATCAGCTACCTGGCCGGCGCCTGGGTTGCATTCAAGATCTACGACTGGCGAACCAAAGGCCAGACCCGGAAACGGGATGGTTTGCTGTTCCTCCTGCTGTTGGTCGTCGCAGGGGGCGGGGGGTCTCTACTGGTCTTGCTCTTGAAATCAGTGATGGGTGTGAGCTGACCGCCGGTGCCGAGTCGGAGACCACCGAAGGCCGCGATCGCGACGTGCCGCGCCGACGAGTCGCGCACAAGCCACGCGGCCATGAGGGCTGGAGCACGGCGGGTCTGAGCTGATTGCATCGGTCCAAAAGGGGCAGGGGTGCCAATGGTCCCGCCCCGCCCTGACATCGTTTGGCCGCTTT
>JARRNE010000203.1:0-5232 GCA_037385305.1 Chromatiaceae bacterium
GGCCGGTGCCGCCGGTGTGGCGTGCGCGCGAGGACTCCAGGCGGAAGAAGGGGTCGAAGACCTGCTCAAGGGCTGCCTCGGGAATTCCGGGACCATCATCCAGCACCGTGATCTTCACCTGTCGGCCGTCGTCCTCGACCCGGATGCGGGCGCGCTCGCCGCGCCTGGCTGGGGTTACGGCCCTTGCATGATGGGCGGGCCCGGTATGGGACACGGGGTGATGGTGAGCCCCGATCCTGGCGCAGAGGTACGGCGCCTTTGGCTACCGCGTCTTCATCCTCGGCCAGTCCCGGCACGAGCTCCTCGCCGACAGCGGCGAGCCAGGCAAACTGCCCCGGCCGATCGCCTCGAGCTGGCTCGCGAGCGCACTCCCGCTGGAAGGTGCGCGCGACGCACGGCCGCTGCGCGACGGCGGGCCGGCCAGGGCCAGGGGTGCCGCGGGTCAACCGCTGTTGTTGTGGATTGCCCCGCGCACGGACCACCGGGACGGGCCATGGGTCATCGGCGTTGCCAGCGATCCGACGACCCTGACCTCCTTTCTCGGCGATCTGCATTGGCACCTGGACGGGGTCATGCTGCTGACCTACCTGCTGATTGGCATCTTGGGCCTGTTTGCGGTGCGCGGCATTGGCCGCGCCTACGAGCGCCGTCTCGAATCGCAGGTCCGGGAGCGTACAGAGGCCCTGGAGGCAGCCCATGCGCAGATGCTGCAACGGGAGCGGCTCGCCACCATCGGGCAGACGGCATCCGTGCTTGCCCACGAGATGCGCAATCCCCTTGCCTCGATCAAGCTCGCGCTGTCGGACCTGCAGGACTCGGACCGTCTCTCGGAGCGCGAGCACCGACGCGTGGAGCTGGTCTCGGGCGAGGTGGACCGGCTCGACAACCTGCTCTCGCAGACCCTGGATTACGTGCGACCGATCCGGCTCGCGAGTGATCCGGTCCTGCTGGAAGATGTGCTGACACAGGTGCTGCACCACGAGGAGCCCTGGCTCGCAACGCACGAGGTGCGGATTCGAAGCATCGAGAAATCCACCGTTCCGTTACAACGCCACGCGCAGGCCGCCCTCTGGGGTGGTCGCGCGACCGGCCGCACCCGATTGAATTCCCACGACAACGGGGGCGTTACAAGGTCTGGCACGGGAGGTGCCGTGCTCCTGGGCAGTCCCTGAGCCAGGCGCCGGGGACCGAGGGTCTCACCATAACCTGAAGGAGGAATCACAATGCGAATGCGAACCACCTTGGCAGCCCTGAGCGCGGTCGGTCTGATAGCGCTGTTCGGCCCCATGTCGGCTCCAGCACAGACCGGTACGACGTCCGGCTCGTCGGCCCAGATCATGCCGCCGGCGGGGGGCATGATGGGCGGTCAGCACATGCAGTCCATGCAGGGTATGATGGCGCACATGAAACAGTTGCATGCCCAGATGCGGAAGCCCGCCGAACCGGTAGGGCGGAATAGCGAAGCGTATTCCGCCGTATGAATCCAACCTGTTGTACCGCCATCAACGCCGACACCGGCCGCTTCTTCTCCCGCGTTGCCAGTCTGCACCGGCTGCTCCATCGGCTGTTCGGCTTCGAGCGGACGCAGCGCCAGCTGATCGAGGGGCTGCGCGGCGGCGGCATCGCGGGGGCAGAGTTGCTGGAGATCGGCTCTGGTGCGGGCTATCTGCAGCGCGCCCTGCTGCGCGAGGGCGCCGTCCGAGCCATCGGCGTAGACCTCTCGGAGCGCATGCTGAGGATTGCGCGTGAAGAAGCGGCGCGGGAGGGTCTCACCGATCGGATTAGCCACAGGCAGGGCGACTTCACGCTCCTTGCGGACCAGATCCCGCACGCGGACGTCACCATTTTGGATAAGGTCATTTGCTGTTACCCGGACTGGGAAAGGCTCGTCGGACGCTCGCTCGCCAAGACCCGGCGCCTCTATGCCTTCACCATCCCGCGTGACCGACCCCTCGTCCGTGCTGGGCTCAGGCTGATGCGCTGGGGCCTCAATCGCGCGGGCTGCTGCTACCAGCCCTTCATCCATGATCCCGCGCAGATCGAGGCGCGGGTGGCCGCCAGCGGCTTCCGCCGGATCTATGAGGCGCACACCACGTCTTGGGTCACCCAGGTCTACAGCAGGGAGGCGCAGGTTTCGGGACGAGGGGAGCTAACGGCCATGGCGTCAGCGCCACCCCAGAGAACCAATATGGGACAAAGTCGGTCGCTGCCGCCATGACCGTTTCCCTCACCCCGGCCCTCTCCCGAGGGCATGCGGGATTCGGGGCGCGCGGCGCGCGGCTGTCACGGTCAACATCTCAGACGCTACGATCGCCATGCTGCAACAGGCGATCGTATTCGGGTGATTTCCACCGTGTCCTGATTCATTCAGATCCGAGCCGGTACTTGTCGATCTTGCGATCGAGGGCGGGCCGCGAGATGCCCAGGATCTCGCACGCCTGTCCCTTGTGCCAGCGCACGTGCGCCAAGACCGCCGCGATGATGCGCGCATCCGAGCATAACAGCTCGCTCCCGCCGACCCGGGCGAAGGTGCCGTCTTGCAAGACCCGCAGCAATTTTGCCTGGAGCGGCGCCGGCATCTCGTTCAGCTCGTCAAGAAAGAGCGTCCCTCGGTGGGCAAGCTCAAACTTGCCTTCCTTGCGGACGACCGCGCCGGTGAAGCTCTCCTTCTCGTGGCCGAAGAGCTCGCTCTCGAGTAGATTCTCGGCGAGAGCCGAGCAGTTGATGGGCAGAAACCGCCCGGGCCACCCGGAGTGCTTGTGAATGGCCCGGGCCACGAGCTCCTTGCCCGTGCCGCTCTCGCCGGTGATCAGCACCGGTGCCTTGCGGGCGGCCACGGCGCCGATGGTCTTGCAGACGTCGAGTATCTGCGGACTCGACCCGATGATCTCGGTCACGCTGACATCCGGCTGCTCGGCCACTATGGTCGCAGACACCGACCGCGTCAGGCGGTGGGTGCGCACGGCATTGGCGAGCGTAGTGTCGAGCTCCAGCTCGTCCATGGGCTTGCGGATGAAGTCGTAGGCGCCCTGTCGCATGGCCTCGATGGCCAGGGTATTGTCGCCCACGCCCGTGATGACGATGACCGGCGGGTGATCGGGCGCGGCCGCGATCTCCCGCAGCAGGTCGACACCCGGCGCATCGGGCAGCTGCTGATCCAGCAGAACGGCATCGGCCCTTTCTTGCTCAAGCAGCTGCCGGGCCTGCTGCGCGCCGCCCGCGACGCGTGCGCGGTGCCCCAAGTCTTCGAGGTGCATTGCAAGCAGCTCGCTGAAGACCTGGTCGTCCTCGACGATCAGGATGTCTGCCATGTTTCCAGTTTGACCGCTGATGGCCTCATCTAGCCGACTGCCGTGGCCTCGGCCGGGTTTGCCCTCCTCGGTCGATACCCATCAGCACTTCGGTGCAAGACAGCGCCAAGATGCGCGGGACGCTGCGAAAGGAAACCGCCGCCTGCAACACCAGCGACACGCATGACGTGCGGAAGGGCGGTCAGCAGCCCGACCGTGGCGATCTGGCTGCCGGAGCCAGGCTTAGGCAGGGACTTCTTGCTGGTTAGCTCTACGATGGGAAGCTGCCACGTCCGAAGCAGATTGAGTGGCAGGTTCTAGCCGAATGCGCCGAGGCGTGGAGTATGAGGGTCGAGAGCAGAAGGCCACGAGCCTGCCCATCCCTCTGGCGCTATTCAGCCTGATTTCACCCTGCCCCGTTACGATAGCGGTCATTGACATAGAACGCGTAGGCTATTGAGCCGGAGAGCACCGATGAGAAAGCAGAGGATTGCGGTACCTTGGGCGAACAGGGCGCGCGTGGTGGGGCGCTTCGGGTGCCGTTTGAGGGATGCCGGAATCACCCTGACAGGCGTAGCGGTAGGGATGGCCGGGGCTCTTCACAGCGAGATCACCGGGCTCTTAACAGGCGCCTGACGTCACCGTCCGTGCCTCTAGTCATCGTCCGCTGAGCGCGCCGCCGCCTTTGGATGCGGGGAAAGCCAGCAGCGCCGGAAGGAGCGAATTCATGGTTAACCCAAAGCCCGCCTACACGGGGACGGCGATTCTGTTGCATTGGTTGGTTGTGGCGCTCCTGGTGGCCCAGTTCGCTGTCGCCTGGACGATGCCGGACATCGGCCGCGACACGCCCGAGAGGACCCTGATCAGCCTGCACTTCTCGCTCGGCGTGCTGATCCTCTTCGTCGCGGTGATCCGGCTGCTCTGGCGGGCGACGCACAGGGAACCGGAGCCAGAGGCTGGTGTGCCGCGGTGGCAGGTCCGGTCAGCGCACGCCGTCCATTGGCTGCTCTACGTGCTCCTGATCGTTCTGCCGATTGTCGGCTGGATCAATGCATCGTGGCGAGGCTACTCGGTCACGCCGTTTGGCCTGTTTGAGCTGCCGAAGCTAGTGGCCACGCACGCAGATGGCTGGGGCTGGACCGGCGACGTCCACGCAGCGCTCTCCAACTATCTGCTGCTCGCCTTGGTCGGACTCCATGTGCTGGCCGCTCTTTACCATCAGTTCATCCGCCGCGATGCCGTCCTGCAACGGATGCTGCCTTGGGTGCGGTTTGCGCAAGACCAACGCTGATGTGTGACTTCACGGGACGCATACGAGCACAAGCCTGGCGGGAACCATACAGCCGGTCGCTCGGGCGCCCGCCGGAAGGCTTATGAACCGCACTCAGATCAATGTCCTGATCGATACCGTCGCATTCGTCGCCTCCCGTCTCTCCCACGACGCGGATGCCATCGTCGCTGGCCTCGCCCCGGAGCCGCGGCAGATCACGCGGCCTCTGCCTCCCGTCTTCAGCCAGCCCTTCTCCGGCCATTACTTTGCGAACGACATTGTTCTGTCGCAAGGAAGCTTCGGCGGCAGTCCGCACGACCCAGAGCTGATGCTCAGCGCTTGGGGACGAGTGTCCGGTCCGGCGTGGTGAGCGGAAAATAAAACGGCCCTTGAAGGGTGTCGGGCGGAACGGTCTATGCCTGGGCTGTCATAGGACACCGGCGCGCAAGTCGACCGCCGCGAAACCCTCCGCCGTTTGCCGCCACCCGGCGGTTGGAAGCGTTGCGCTGAGGTGCCCGCGCCCGTCGCGGACCTGGCGGGCGGGTGCCGCGTGTTGGCAGGCGAGTCACTGAATGCCGGAGAATCTGTTCGCAATCAGCTGAGGGATCTGAAGGAAGCCGGAGTCCAAAATCGCCACCTAGGCGAGAGCGATCGCGCCGACCGGGTCCGAAC
>JARRNE010000204.1:0-7732 GCA_037385305.1 Chromatiaceae bacterium
CCGGGTCAAGACGCCAGACGTTCTCCACAACCCCCCAAGCTGCCGCCAAGCCGCCTCTTGCCCACCCAGCCCTCTCCTTGCGTGCGCCGCCGACACGACCACTCTGCCCGGACGGCGGCGGTCGCGTTATTGCGGGGCCTAAGCAGCTGGCAACAGGAAGCGCACCATCAGCGATAGGACCGCATCTGTCCCACCAGCACACCCTGTATCTCAACCTCGCGGGGATCGAGCTCCAGCGCCTCCATGGCGCTGTTCTCCGGGTAGAGAATCGTGCGCCCCGGGTGCTGCAGGATCCTTTTCAGCGTGACCTCCTCGCCCCGCACCAGGGCGACGACGATCTCCCCGTCGCGGGCGGTCTTGCGCTGCTCGATGACCACACAGTCACCGTCCAGGATATCGGCCTCGCACAACGAGCAGAGAACGCATTCTCCGCGCGAAGTTGCGGAAGATGGTCGCGGGAGTCCCCCATGCAGAATGTCGCCTACCTCTGGATGCTCGGCGGCAAGGGCGCGCCATCGCCCGCCGTGGCCCCCGACTTCGACGACGACATCCCGTTCTGAGCGTGCGGACACCGACAGCTCACCTTACAACCCCGAGGGGGCACCCGCTGCCCCCGTGCAGGGTCATGGTGCCCCCTTCCTGACCGGAGCACCCCATGACGACACGCAAGCGCCGAGACCTTCGGCGTGAAGGCCCCCCGGGGCCTGAGCGTGGAGGGCTTCGCCGACCCGACCCATCCACAGATCCCCGTGCAGCGGCCCTATGCCTTCCGGGAGCACCTGCGCGACGTGCTCGCCTTCCTCGCCGAACCGGCGGTTGGTCCCCACCAAGAGCGCGCCGTCAGGCCGGTGCCGGAGACTGCGACGGCGACCTGTTCGCCCAGGTGGGCGAGCTGCTGGGCACGTAGGCCGAAGCCAGCAACGCGACCACCCATCAAGATCGAGCAGCGCCGTGTTGTCGCGGAGCCGCGGATCCAGAACCTGGGAGGGCACCGAAACAGTGACCGCATCCGTTGTTACAGTGAAGTGATCGCTGTGTCGCACCAGCGGATCCGAGCGCGGTTCCAGCAGATTGACCGTGAAGAAAAAGGTCCCACCCGGAACCCACCAGCGCCGCTAATCCGGCATCCCCGCAGTTCACGGTGTGGGGCGGATGTCCGACAGGCGACCCGCCCTTCCGCCGGCCACGCTGATCCGGGAACCTTCGGATAAGCGCCGGAACGGGTGGCCGGCTCCGCGGCTCCCGGCATGTGGCGGAACCGCTATCGCGTTCCGCCCTACGCGGGCTGCCGGCTATTACGCCCTACCGTTGACGTGCCCGAGCGGCGGTGCCCACATGCGCATCGTCGCCTTCATCACCGAGGTCGCCGGGGAGCTCACCGGCAGCACGTCCCAAAGACTAGAGGACACCCTCCAGCGGCTGCTCGGCCAGACGCTGAGTGCCATGGGGCTCCGCGCCTCCCTGCGGAAGCCAGCCGTCGAGGCGACCCCGTACCGGGTCGATGTCCTCAACACCGACGCGGATCTTGCTGCGCTCGCCGCCGCCCTACGGCACGACCCGCGCGGGCGGCTCTGCCTCTACGGTCCGCCGGGAACGGGCAAGACGGCCTTCGGCCGCTATCTGGCCCAGGTGCTCGATCACCCCCTCGTCCTCAAGCGGGCATCCGACCTCCTGAGCAAGTGGCTCGGGGAGACCGAGCAGCGCATCGCCCGCATGTTCGAGGAGGCCGAGCGCGACGACGCCTTGCTGCTCCTCGATGAGGCCGACAGCCTCCTGCGCGAGCGCGCGCGGGCCCATGTCTCCTGGGAGGTTACCCAGGTCAACGAGATCCTGACCCAGCTGGAGGCCTTCGACGGCCTCTTCCTCTGCTGCACGAACCTCATGGAGGATCTCGATGCAGCCTCCCTGCGCCGGTTCGACCTCAAGAACCATTTCGATTACCTGCGCCCTGAGCAGGCTTGGACCCTGTTCCGGGAGGTTGTGGTGGCCCATGCGGGGCGGTCTCCATCCGTGAGGGCATGGAAGACTCGTCTTGCGGCGCTGTCGGACGTAACGCCCGGCGACTTCGCCACGGTGGTCCGTCGTCAACGTCTAACGGCTGGCCCGTTGCGGGCTGCGACCTTGCTCAACGGGCTGGCCCGCGAGATCTGTGCGCGCAGCCCCGACAAGGGCTGCGGCATTGGCTTCGCCGCTCCCCTGTAATTCTGACCGCCGTCAGGTCCTGGTCCAGACGATCAGCGGCCGGGGGGCACCGGCCGCCGGGTGGTGAACGGTGTCCTTCCAGGGTAACGGCGTTGCCGTAACACCAGATCTTCTGTTACCCATAGCGTTACCCAATTCGGGTTTCCCAAACAAAGAGGGATGAGTCGCATCGACTAATCCCTTGTTTTTCATCGTCGGGGCGAGAGGATCTGAACCTCCGACCACCTGAACCCCATTCCGGGGGATAGGGTTTACGCCCCTGTTTTTACTCAACTTCTCCGGGACGCCCGTTGCCACAATTGCAGGACTGCGCAGGACCACGCATGACTAATCCCCGCAATACTCCCGCGTGCGTTCCTCCCTGACTCGCCGACGATCTGGCCGCTTCCCGAGACCCTCGCACCATGAAGACTGGTGATCCTGATCTCCCGCAAGGCGATCGACGGCCTTAGAAGCTGTCTTGTTGCAATTGCTTTAAGTATCATATGTTTATATGACACACCGCGAGCAAGAGTTCAAGGCTTGTCCGACAATGTACGACAGCGACCTCTCCGACGAAGAATGGCAGCTCATCGCGCACCACTTCGAGCCGAGGGACAACCGCGGCGCCGCGCCGACACATCCCAAGCGCACCATCGTCAACGCCATCCTCTACCTCAACAAGACCGGCGCCCAATGGCGAATGCTGCCCAAGGAGTTCCCGCCTTGGCAGACGGTGTATGACCATTACAGCAACTGGAATCGGCGCGGCGTCTGGGAGGCCGCGCTCGATGCGCTCAATGCGCGGCATCGAGAAAAAAACGGTCGGGCGCCAACGCCAAGCTACGGAATCATCGACTCGCAGAGCGCCAAGACCGTCAGCTGCAGTGAGCAGCGGGGGATCGACGGCGGCAAGAAGATCAAGGGACGCAAACGTCACATCGTGGTCGACACCCTGGGCCACCTGATTGAGGTGGTGATCCATGCCGCCAATATCCATGACACCGTCGGCGGCTGTGACGTGTTGCGAGGCGCACGCAACAAGTGCCCCACCCTCAAGGCGTTCTCCGGCGATGCGGGCTATCGGGGCACCGCGGTGAAGTTTGTCGAGAACACACTGGGGTTGCAGCTACATATCTCCGAGCGGATCACGGATACCTTCGCCGTGTTGCCGATGCGCTGGGTCGTCGAGCGTACCTTCGCCTGGCTCGGCAATTACCGGCGCCTGTCCAAAGACTACGAGATTCTCGCCAGCACGGCTGCGAACATGGTGCGCATCGCGATGTTGCGTCTCATGGTCGCCAAATGTGTACCTGATTAGTGATGAACGTCAGCTACCACCAGGGAGAAACCTGGCGCCAGCCCTAATCCGGGTGCTCAGCGTCCGCAGGTGGCAGATTTCGCACCTACCGCGCCGCGGGCTGGCTGAAACATGTGTCTAATCAGGAATGTGTATGGAGTCTAACCAGACAGCTTCTTAGTTTGCCCGTTAATGCCGTTACAACGTCATTACGCTCGTGCTAGTATCTGTTCACGGAGGAAATCATCATGCACTCCACAAATGAACAGCCGTCCAAGCGACAGACGCTCAACATCCGCATCAAGGCCGAGGAACGTGGCCTGATCGATCGCGCCGCCCGTGCCTGCGGTAAGACTCGAACCGACTTTATCCTCGATGCCGCCCGCCGCGCTGCCGAGACTACCCTGCTCGAACAGGCGTTGATCCGTGTCGGTCCGCAAGCCTTCGACGCCTTCTTGGCCCGTCTCGACGCGCCCCCGCAGCCAAATGAACGACTGCGCAAGACCATGCAGACGACGCCCCCCTGGGAAGAGGCTTGACGGTTTCCGCACCCGAGCCGCTCGACGCGCGACATCGCTTCGACGATTTCGATTGCGGCTCGCAATCACTGACTGACTGGCTCAGGAAACACGCACTACGGAATCAGGCCAGTGGCGCTTCGCGTACCTTCGTCGTCTGCGATGATAGTCGGGTCATCGCCTACTATGCCCTTGCGTCCAGTGCCGTCGCTATCGACGACGCTACCGGCGAGCTACGGCGAAACATGCCCGATCCGATTCCCGTCGTCGTCCTTGGTCGGCTGGCGGTCGATGTCGCCTACCAAGGCCACGGTCTGGGCCGGGCCCTCATGCAGGATGCCGGCCGGCGGGTTCTCCACGCCGCCGATGAGATCGGTATCCGGGGTTTGCTCGTCCATGCGCTCGATGAGACTGCGAAGGCGTTCTATCAGCGCCTCGGTTTCGACCCGTCACCTCTCGACCCGATGACCTTGATGATCACGCTAGCGGACTTGCGAGCCAACCGTTGACGCGACGTAGAGGCCGAGTACGGACGCCCCTCCTTACGCATGCCAGGCCCTGGACTCCCTCCATGTCTTCGTGTTTCGGCCCCCGAGCCTGGACGTGATTGCCGCCCGCGCCGAACGGCTGACCGTGGACCGCATTGCGGTGGAGTTCCGCAACAAATCCTGGTTCGCGGAGAAGCACCTCGCCGCGACCATCGCCTTCGAGCGGGAGCACAATTTGATCCAGGTCGTGGTGGACGAGCCCCAGAGGTTCGCCTCCAGCGTGCCGGCGGCGTGGGAGGACACGTCCCCCCCATACTGGCCATGGTCCGCCTGCACAGGCGCAATCGCGCGACCTGGGTAAAGAAGGGCATCTCTACCGCGGAACGCTTCAACTACCTTTACTCGGACCACGAGCCACGGGACATCTCGGGAAATGTCAACGCCCTCGGCTAACAAGCCAGCGAGCTGCACGTACTCTTCAACAACTGCTACCGAGATAATGCCCCGAGGAACGCGCTCGTGCTGCGGGCGCTAATGAATCCGCGAGACCGAGACCTGTGGTGCACGGGCGCTCAACGCTGAAGCGAGGATCAATCGGGCCATGCACATCGACCGCTACGACTTCGGACACATCGACATCGAGGGCCGCAGCTACGACGCCGACGTCATCGTCTTTTCCGACCATGTCCAGGAGCGCTGGTGGCGCCGGGAGGGACACCGGCTTGCCCCGGAAGACCTCACGAGCGTCCTCGCCAAGAAGCCCGAGGTGCTCATCGTGGGCACTGGCTACTACGGACGTATGCGGGTCGCGGAGGAGACGCTCGATGCCCTCCGAAACGCAGGCGTCGCTGTTCGGGTCGAGAACACCGGCGAGGCGGTGGCCGCGTTCAACCGGTTGCAGCAGGATTACGCGCGCATCGTCGCGGCCCTGCACCTCACCTGCTGATGCGCATCCGTCGCGTCAAGCGAACGGACGTCCCACAGATCGTGCGGCCAAGACAAGACTCTGCACCGCGTGAACCCTCCGGTCCCAAGACCCGTCGAGTGATCAACGATAGGACCGCATCTGTCCCACCAGCAAACCCTGTATCTGAACTTCACGGGGAACGAGCTCCAGCGCCTCCATGGCGCTGTTCTCCGGGTAGAGAATCGTGCGCCCTGGCTGCTGCAGGATCCTTTTCAGCGTGACCTCCTCGCCCGCCGCCAAGGCGACGACGATCTC
This sequence comes from Chromatiaceae bacterium, assembly GCA_037385305.1. Taxonomy (GTDB): domain Bacteria; phylum Pseudomonadota; class Gammaproteobacteria; order Chromatiales; family Chromatiaceae; genus JARRNE01. Next base: position 5,710 of record JARRNE010000204.1, read on the forward strand.
CCCGTCGCGGGCGGTCTCGCGCTGCTCGATGACCACATAGTCACCGTCCAGAATACCGAATTCGCACATGGAGTCACCCCGGACCTTGAGCACATAGAAGGGCCCGCCGGTGCGCAGTTGCTTGGGTCAATTCCGAGTAGGCCCGCTACTACCAGGTCCACCTGGCCCGCGACTTGTTTGGAATGCGCGGGCGGACAAAGACTGTCTTCAGCGGAGGCGGCCCGCGAATTCGGAGTTCGGCATGGCCGAATGACGCCGAAAAGCCTGACGCTAACCGGGTAGGATTCGCGAACCGAGGTGTGTCCGGCATTTCGGGCAGGTATTCAGCCCCGGATCATATCCATCCCACTTGCTTCCACAGAAGAGACACTCACACCGGACCTGCCGCGTGGCTTTGTTGTTGACAGGCGGCAGAGAACCACTTCCCGTCGGCAACGCCTTGCCGATGGACAAACGGTGCCGCACTTCGTCGACCTCTCGCGCAATGGCCTGCGCCAGCTCCGTCTGCGCCTTCTGTCGCATCATGGCGTTTCGCGGATGATAGACCCAGCGTTTTGACGCGGCGTCCTTCGCCAAGAACTCGCTGAGTGCTTGCGAATAGGTGCCGCCGGCTTCCTTTACGCGGGCCAGTGCACCAGCCATTCCTTGGAGATCAATCGCGATAACACCTGCCTTGGCGCCGTCCAACGAGTCGAGCTCAGTCGGAACAGGTCTTCCCGGATGGGCGAGGTAGACGACGAAGTCGAAATCTCCTACTTTGCCTTTCACGTCAACGGTAACGTCAGCAAATCGGGTCTCCACCTCTACATGCTCAAGCTCGACCAATCGAGCCTCAGTTACCAAATAATCGAGCGTTCGCGTTCGACGCAAATCCTCGACATACTGCGTCACCCGGCTTCGGTAGTCGGGGAGTGCAAGCGTTAATCTCGATCCAATCAATTGCCGCGCCATCAGGCGCACGGACACGTAGAACGAAAAGTCGCATTCTTGCGCGGTCCGATCATAGACATGGCGGCTGGCGTGCGCGAAGTGCCAGACCTTCTCCTCTCCCTGCCGAGCGATAAGCGGCGTTCGGCACGAGGGACAAATGCACCCGCATGCCCGTCCGCGCTTGACCGCGTAAACATCAATTATCGCCTCATCGCTCTCTCGGAGGCCGAAGGGGATGTGATTCAAGCCGAAGTCGGTCATCGCGAGGCCCGTGCGGTCTAGCCTTTATCTACTGGCACTCAGTAACCATGCCTTGGCCCCATCAACGTCTAGCAGGTAACGCGCAAGCACTTCCCTTGCCATCCACGGCGGCATCAAAGGCTGGAACTTGCTCAGACGGTAGCTCGGCAACGCTTCTGCCACCTCCTTCCACACCGACTCGTCATCCCAAAAGTCGGTCTTGGCCAGACTCGCGAGAGTATCCGCGAAGGCCCGACCGTCGACATCCTCCCCACGAGCACGAATGAGGAAATTGTCGGTCGTAATCTTCCAGTCGGCTCGTAACGCGTTCAGCGCATAACGAAGCGTCGAGTTGATCACCCCCCCGGCATAGGTCCACCAGCGCACTTCCTGGTCTTCCACTTCGATACCACCAACCAGTGGCGCAAGCACGTGCGCGTACTCCGAGCGCTTCGCCGCGAGGACCTCTGCTGCCGGTGCGGACAGATACGCGTACTCCTCCGAGCACGTCAACACGTTTAAGATCTTCTGGCATACCGTGTGACCAAGGAACTGCGGCAGGTAGCCGCCCCATGTAGGTTGGCGACCTCGCGGTGCCGATTCAACGAGGATTCGGCGGTCGTCGTGCTGGATATGAAGGACGGTCCAGGCCCGCCCGCTGAGGAGAAAGCAGCTCACACCGTCCACCAACCGATCTACGAAGTCCTGGTTCAGAGACCCTAGGGCACGACCCGTTGAGGTTTGGACCGTGTAGCTCTGCGGGCTGGAGAACACCGCGTACAGCTCTCTGAAGTTTCGGCGTCCAAACTGTCGTTCGGCTTTCGGTCCGATGACCGACCTACCACGCACCAGA
>JARRNE010000205.1:0-5178 GCA_037385305.1 Chromatiaceae bacterium
GTTTGCCCGGCGGGAATGGAAGACGGCCTACGCGCAACTGGCCGCCGCCGACGGTGCGGCCTCGCTCGACCCGCCGGACCTCGAGCACCTGGCAACGGCCGCCTATCTCCTGGGGCGGCACGACGAAGCCGTCACGCTCTGGACGCGCCTCCATCACGATTGCATCGAGCGCGGCGACGTCGAACGTGCCGCCTACTGGGGCTACTGGCTTGGCTTCATCCAGCTCTTGAACGGCGAGCCGGCCCAGGCCTCCGGCTGGCTGGCGCGGGCGCAGCGACTCGACACGGCGCCAGACGAAGCCGGCGCCGCATCGGGATACGGTGAAATGCTTCTCGGCCTGATGGCGATGGTTTCGGGCGATGTCTCCGGCGCCGTCGCCCGTTTCGACGCGGCGGTCGCACTCGCCGACCGCTTCAAGGATCCGGATCTGCTGGCGCTCGGCCTGATCGGCCAGGGCCAGGGCATGGCCATGCAGCGTGCGTTCGCGGAAGGCGTTACCCGCCTGGACGAGGCCATGCTCGGGATCACCGCGGGCCGGGTATCGCCCGTGCTCGCGGGAATTGTTTACTGCGCCGTCATCCTGACCTGCCAGCGCATTTTTGATCTCGCCCGGGCGCGGGAATGGACCCGTCAGCTGGACGTCTGGTGTGCCGCGCAACCGGATCTCAAACCGTTTCGCGGCGAATGCCTGGTCCACCGTTCCGAGGTGATGCAGGCGCGCGGCGACTGGCCCGGCGCGTTCGATGAGGCGGACAAGGCGCGCAATCATCTGGCGGCGCGCTCCGATACCGTACTCGGTCGCGCCTGTTATCAGGAGGGTGAACTGCACCGGCTGCGGGGCGAATTCGACGCCGCCGAGCAGATGTTCCGCGAGGCCGGTCGCCACGGCTTCGAGCCCCAGCCCGGTGTCTCGCTGCTGCGCCTCAACATGGGTGAAGTCGATGCCGCCGCGGCGGCAATCCGGCGCGCGGTCGATGCCGCGGTCGATGTGCCCGGCCCGGCCGGCGAATTGTCGCGTCCGCGCATGCTCGGTCCGCTGGTCGAGATCCTGTTGGCGCGAGGCGATACTGCGGGTGCGCGCGCGGTCGCCGACGAGCTGGCGGCAAGCGCGGTGGCGATGAACACGCCATGGCTGGCAGCGACGTCCGCGCACGGCAACGGCGCGGTGCTGTTCGCGGAAGGGAATACCCAGGCCGCGCAGGCGCAGCTGCGCGAGGCGTGGATGCTGTGGCAGCAACTCGAGATGCCGTATGAGTCCGCCCGCGTGCGCGTCCTGCTCGGCCTGGTGTGCCGAAAGCTCGGTGATCGCGAAACCGCGGACATGCATTTCGACGCCGCTCGGGCCGTGTTCGAACGACTCGATGCCGCGCCGGCGCTCGCCGAGCTCGAACGGGTGGCGGCGGACGCCCACTCAGCCGGCGCCCTTACCCCACGCGAACGCGAGGTGCTTGCGCTCGTGGCCGCCGGCAAATCCAATCGCGAAATCGCCGCCGCCCTCGCCATCAGCGAGCACACCGTGGCGCGCCACATCAGCAATATCTTCGACAAGCTCGGCGTCAGTTCACGCACCGCCGCCAGCAGCTACGCCCACACCCACAAGCTCATCTGAACCCGGCAATGGTCATTTTTGACCATATGCCGCCGGTCGCTCCATGGTGATTTCCGGCGATGCGCGCCGGGGCTTCCTTGCGCAGGATGGTGGAGCTTCCAACCTGAAAAGGAGAACGAGGATGAGCACACCAAATCCACAAGCCCAGGCACAGCCTTTTTCGAAATCTCCGGCCGAGAACTACGAGCGCTACTTCGTGCCGGCCATCGGCGGCCCGGTGGCGGAAGACCTGATCGAGGCCGCCAAACTGCAACCCGGCGAGCGGGTGCTCGACGTCGCGTGCGGAACGGGTGTCGTGGCCCGGCTGGCGGCTGAACGGGTCGGTTCCTCGGGCACGGTCGCCGGTCTCGATGTGCATCCGGGGATGCTGGCCGTCGCCCGGGCATCGACACCCGCCGGGACGTCGATCAACTGGTACGAGGCAAGCGCCGAGGCCATGCCGTTGCCGGACAACTCGTTCGACGTGGTGCTGTGCCAGATGGGCCTGCAGTTCATGTCCAACAAGGTGGCGGCATTGCGCGAGATGGGGCGCGTGCTCGATCGCGGCGGACGCATCCTGATCAACGTGCCGGGACCGAAGCCGTCACTGTTCGGCATCCTGACCGAGGCCCTGGCGCGGCACATCGCCCCGCAGGCGGCCGCGTTCGGCGACATCGTGTTTTCGCTGCATGATACCGGCGAGTTGACGGGACTCCTGCGCGACGCGGGCTTTCGCGAAGTGAACGTCCAGGCGAAACCGAAGTCACTGAAGCTGCCGGCTTCGCCTGAATTTCTCTGGCAGTACATTTACAGCACCCCGTTGGTCGAGCCTGTATCTCAGGCCGGAGCGGAACAGCGCGCGGCGCTCGAACACGAGGTGTGCAGCCAGTGGCAGGAGCTTGAGAACGACGGTGGTCTGCCAATGGAGGTCGGCATCACGACGGCCACCGCCCGGAAGTAGGCGACGACTAAAGGGGCCGGAGTGATCGTTCCTTGATCACTCCGGCCCCTGTTTCTTTCACCGGGAAACTCGAACTCGTTCGACCAGGAACTAGCCGAACACCTTCTCCGTCATGACCTCGGCGAAGCCGAGTCCCCAGTCGGGCACCTTGCCCTCGCGGCGGAAGAACAGGCTCTTGTACTGCATCTTCAGCATGTACGGTACCCGTCCCATCTTCAGCACCGCATCGTCGCCGCCGTACCAGGTGTTGGACCGGATGTAGAAGGCGTGGTTGGCGCCCATGTCGCCGATGCACAGCACCAGTGGCTGCAGGTGTTCATCGGCAATGTCGGCATCAAGCCGGCCAAGGTCCTTGGCGATCTGGCGGCCGACAATCTCGCACTGCTGGTGGCCGATGGCGCCCAGTTTCGGCACGGTCACGGCCGCGGCGTCGCCGGCAGCGAACACCTCCGGGTAGTCCGGATTGCGCATCAACAGGTCGGTCTTGATGAAACCCATGTCGTCGCTGATCGGCAGGTCATGGAGGAAGTCATGGGCCACCCAGTCCGGAAAGATGATCTTCACTTCCGCTTCCAGCGAGTCGCCGCTGGTGAACTCGATCCCGTCGCGGGTGAGTTGCTTGATGTCCTCGGTCTTGTTCTTGTAGCCGAAGCCCATGCCGCCGGCGATTCCTAGCAGCTCGTTGACCACGGTCTCGCCGGCATCCTCGGCGATGACCTCCGCCGGGGTGAACACGGTAATGTCCGGCGGGCCGCCCTTGCCCTGTTCCTTCAGCCAGGTCGCGGCCGACAACATGGTTTCCACCGGCGGTCCTTCGCATGCCGCCTCCGCGACCGGGATGGATCCACCGGGGTAGGGCTCAAGGCCGTCGGCGCCGTTGCCCTGGTGGAAGCGGGCGGAACCGATGGCGATGGGTCCACCCTTGTAATCTTCGTGCAGATAACGGCGCAGCTTGTTGCCGTGGTAGGTGTCCGACAGGGTATCGCCGTATTCCGCGAAGCCCTCGATACGGTCGTAGGCGAGACGGCTGCCGATGGCGACGACCAGGTAGTCGTAGGTGATCGAATGCTGTTCCGCGCCCGGGCGTTCCGACGGGACATAGTCCACCCGTTTCGCGTCCGGGTCGATCGCCGTCACCTCGGCCTGAAGGAAGCGGATGTCATCCTTCTCCAGCGGCTTGAGGATGTCCATGAACATGCTGAGGGCCGGGTCATGGTTGGTGAAGACTTCCGCCGGGATGTTGGGCACGAACAGCAGGTTGGATTTGCGGTCGATGACGGTGATGTCGACGCCGTCGCCGGCGTGCTCGCGGATCTTCTGCGCGCTGCCCAGGCCGGCGAAGTTCCCCCCGAGCACCACGACATGGGGTTTTGTGTGGGTTGTAGCCATGATAAGCCTCCTTTATCTCGTGTGCTGCGTCTCCTTTTCGAAAGAGTTGTCCTGTACATACTGTGTGGCAGCGATCGCGCGCAGAAGTTTCCGCCGATGCGCAAAGTCCGCATCAGCCTTTTTTATCGCGCCTTGGGGTCGCGTGATGAAGAAGCTGGAGTGAAGAAAGGGTTAGTGATCTTTCACTGGGTTACTGTGCGGGATCGCGACGCGCTAGTACCAGATGGCCGGTGGCAGGGTCGCGCCCAGGATCGCGCCGTACAGCATGTGGCCGAGCAAGGTGGTCAGCGGTGTGGTGCGGCCATAGTTCAGCCCCATGAACCCGGGCGGCTCCAGCTGCCGCAGGACCGTCGGCCCGGCGAACTCCGTGGCGATGCGGGGATGAATGTGGGGCAGGATCGGCAAGGCCACGACCAGCAGCATGAGCCCGTGCAGGGCGCCAATCAGCGCGCCGAACCACCAGTGGTGCAGGTGCACGCCGGAGAATACGAGGTAATACATGAAGGCGAATATCCATCCACCGCTGACATAAAAGATCGTGCCGTAGATCATGGCGCGATCGCGGCGACCGGTGAACAGGGTGCCGACCAGGAACGGCAGGCTCAGTCGCGACAGGCCCAGGCCCTGGCTCCCCTGGAGCACGGTGGACAAGGCCGCGGTGGCGACGAATCCCCACACGGCGGTGTGTAGCAGCGCTTCCGGTTGCCACACATAGATCATTTTCGCGCCCCGTTCTGTTCCGCTTCCGCCAGTAGCAGGGCGGCATTGATCAGCCCCGTATGACTGAAGGCCTGCGGGAAGTTACCGAGGGCCATGCCCGTTTCCGGGTCCGCCTCTTCGGCGAACAGGCCGAGGTCGTTGCCATAGCGCAACAGCGTCTCGAAGCGCTCGCGCGCGGCGGCGATTTCGCCCGCCAGCACCAGGTACTCTACCGCCCAGAAGCTGGTGATGAGAAAGGCCCCTTCCCCCGGCGGCAGAAAATCGTCGAAGCCGTAGGGAAAGCGAAAGAGCAGGGCGCCGGCGCCGAGTTCCTTTTGCACACGGGCGTAGGTTGCGCGCATGCGCGGATCGGCGGCCTTCACGAACTCGTGCCGCGCCAGCAGCAGGATGCTGGCGTCCACTTCATTGCAGTCGGCCGCGGTGAGAAATGTCCCGGCTTCGGCATCGAAACAGCGGGTTTCGATGAACTCGGCGATGGCGTCGCGTTCGGACGCGAACCGCTGCGCCGCTACCTCGAGTA
>JARRNE010000206.1:0-5142 GCA_037385305.1 Chromatiaceae bacterium
GTCAGCTCCCAGCGGAAGGCCCAGGCCTTTCTTAAGCGGCGTATTCCGGACGTCATCGTGGCCGAGTACAACTTCCAGTCCGACTTTCGGGACCGGACCAGCAACCTGGAGACCCTGATGGCGCGGTTGCAGAGGTACCCGGCCGTCAAGGTGATCTGTTTCTACCAGAGCGAGTACAGGCACAAATTCGAGGACCTGACGTCCCGCTTTCCGGTCTTCGAGGCCATCCCGTTTCCGGTGGAGCCCGCCCGGGTGGAGGCGGCCTTGCGACGGGCGCTTGGCGCTGGAATAAAGCCCGCCGTCAGGAGCCCGCCAGCACCGCCCTGCAGGCCGCTGGCATGATCGGCTCCGGGTGCGGGCCGGTCTTTCTCTTCGAAGGCGTCCTGGCTTCCGGGGTGAACCACCAGGCGAGCTGCCGGCCGCAGCCGTCGCCGGGGGGCACCGGCGCCTGGGCCTGGCAGTTGGGGTTGCCCTTGGGGCAGGGGACGCGGACGTGGAAGTGGGCCTCATGGCCCCACCATGGCCTGATCTTGTGGAGCCAGGAACGGCTGCCGCTCGCCGACTTGCAGAGTGCCCGCTTGATCACTGGATTCACAAAGATGCGATCGACCCTCGGGTCCTCCGCGGCGGTCTCGAGGAGAAGCCATTGATCGGCACCCCAGGCCGGGCTGAGGTGCAGGGCGCCCCGGGACACCATGCTCCGCGGGTCACGCCCTTCCGGATAATGTCGGATGGCCGCCGTGGCAGACGCGGCGAGGCTGAACCAGATGTCCACATCGAGCCCGTTCTGGTGGCTGCGGTGTGAGGACGACATCAGGCCGCCTCTTGGTTGGCTGAGGTCTCCCACCATCATGACCTCGCTCGTGTGCCGGCTGAGCACGGCGCCCAGATGCCGGACAAAGGCCAGCAGCTCAGGATGGCCGTAGTATCGGTTGCGCTCGCGCCTGATGCTGACGTAGCCGGGTCCCTGCGCTGGCAAGGGGACCGCACCGCCCAGGCACCCGTTGGCCGCGCTGCCGATTGCATCGGACGGTCCTGGTGACGGAGAGCGGACCTTTGTCCAGGGACTGGCCTGGCACAGTGGAAGGACGAGCATCAGACCAGCCACAAGGGAGCAAAGCCGTCGCAGCCTGGTTGCGCCGGGGCGGCTTGCCTTGTCCGCTGCCGACCCGCTCGTGACCAGGATTTCGCAGAGATCGCCCCGGCACGCTGACCCGCGCCCCCCGGTGCCAGCTTGTCCGACCTCTGCCGAAGCGCCCGCGTTCGCCATTTCCGTCCCCCTTTTTGTTGCCGCCACCGGATCGTATCCGACTGCTGGAAGTCTATCATTGGGCCTTGTTGGTCCGAAGTGGCTGCGCGAGGGGTTCTCGGGGTCAGTCACCGCCGGTGACTCCGTCGCCGGGAGTGCGCCGATAGGCGATTGATGCGCACGCTTGGGACTTCAGTCTAAACTACGCGGCCTGTGCAGGCTGGGCCTGGGAAGCGCCTGCCCCAAGGGTCGATCCAAACAGTAGACCGATCACGATAGACATCACGACAAATAGGTTTCAGGGAAGAGGAGCAAACGATGCGACCTTGGATTTACGACAAGGTATTTCTGCGCCTGACGGCAGGTTGGTACCGCGAGGTCTTACGACGATTGCCGCGGGGGGCCCGCATCCTGGACGTGGGGATCGGCACCGGTAGTGCCCTCGCCAAGAATGCCCGGCTGGTCAACGAGCGCGAGCTTCGGGTCGTGGGCATCGACGTGGACGGTGGGTACCTGCGCAGCTGCCAGCGACGCGTGGCCGATGCCGGGCTTTCCCGAAGTGTGACCGCGCGGCTGGAGTCGGTATACGACCATCGGGGTGGGCCTTATGAGGCCGTCTACTTCAGCGGCAGCTTCATGCTGCTGTCCGACCCCGTGGGTGCGCTTCGTCATGTGGCGGATCTCCTCGCCCCCGCGGGCCGGATCTATTTCACGCAGACCATCAACAACAAACGCGCGCCCTTCCTCGAGAGGCTCAAGCCTGCACTGCACAGGCTGACCAGCATCCATTTTGGACAGGTTACCTACGAGCACGAGCTCCTGGATGCCATCCACAGGGCGGGCCTGCTGCTGGAAGGCTGGCACACCCTCGGGTGCACGGGAAGCCTGGCGTTTTGCCTGGCAGCAGCCCGCCGTCCAACCGGGCCCATCACGAGCGAACGGTGGCCGGTGCCCCCGCCGCTGCCACGGGAGCACGAGCTTGGGAGGGGCCAGCAGCCCGCACCGGCTTCCTTCAGCGGATAACCGTTGGGTGCCTCCCCCAAGGCGATTTCTGTCAAATCTCATACCGTCTTGCTTGTCCTTTGGCCCGCCTTCGCCGCCGCTGGCCGGGCTCCCGTACCCGTACTTCCTCTACTTCTGGCCCAGCTGCTCCAGTGTTGCGTCCGCTAGCTTGCGGGCGCGCGGGAGGCTGGTTGTCTTCACCACAACGGTGACATCGCCGCGGCGGAGCACGTGGAGGGTAATCGATTGCTCGGTCCGGTTCTCGACCGCAAAGGCCTCGCTCCCGATTCCGGTCACCCGCGTGCCGGTCACGTTCTGTCCCATGCTCCGCTGCGACTGGAGCGCCTCCTCCAGGCCGCCGAACGTGTAAGCCGGATGGAGGTCGATGAAGACGTTCTCCCCGCGAGTAGCCCCCCGCAGCCGATAGTCGCAGCCTTGCGCATAGATGCCGTGATCCCGGCGAATCCCGCCGCCGACCGCCTGCTCCCCGAGGAGCCGGGCAACCCGGTTGCTCGGCATCAGGACGCACACATCGATTGGCGCCAGAGTCCTTCCCCTGCCGTTTCGCTCCGCGGAGGAGACGTCCGACCCGGGTCGATGTCTGAGCGAGTCGTCGGCGGGCGAGCCTTCCGGCTTCTTCGCGCCTCCGTCACAACCGGCGATGACGGCCGCCACGAGCCAGACGACGGCCGTTGCATAGATCTTCATGTCGTTACCTCTGGGTGCGGGCCATCTGCGAGATTCTTCCCATCCGCTTGGCCAGGCGCAAGCGGTGCCAGGGGTGTGCACGGGGAAGGCTGGTTGCCCCCGTCAGAGAGGTGGCCTTTGGTTTGTTTCGACCAGTGTGGGCATGCCCGGGAGGTATAAACCCCCGCCCGCGAGCACCAGACTGCCGCCTGGCGCTTCCTTCGAGGTTGGCATGCGGCGTGCCTAAGTCTGAGGGCGGACCGGTGAGCCTATCGAGGCGCACCAGCGGTAGGCTCCAGGTCAAGAGGTTCCGCAAGCATTCGGCCGCGGTTGCGGCCTGACGGCCTGGGGCGCGATACGCGACACTCTGCGGTAATCGACATGCGGTACTCCCTATCCGTCGGGCTCCTGCTGGTCTGCCTGTCGTTTCTTGGTATCGCCACGGCTGCGCCCGCCTTCGCCGAGTCAGAGGGCGGCGTGTCGCATCAGGCGGCCGCATCGGCTACGCTGGCCCCAAGTGCAGCGGGGCCGAAGCAGGCCGGTGAGCATGACGCCTTCGCCTTCATCCTGCTGGAGCTGACGATTCTGATCGGAATGGTAATCGCCGGCCGCTGGCTCGCAGACCGGTTTCAACAGCCCGCGGTGCTGGGTGAACTCCTGATCGGTGTCGCCCTAGGCAACATCGGCTACTGGCTCGGGCTGCCTTTCTTCTCATTCGTGATGGACTATGGCATTGCCAGTCCCCTGTTCGAGCAGGTCTGGCGCAGCGGTGCCTCGGTGGTGGACGCGGCCAGTCACGTCTTTGGGCCGAAGGAGCTGGTCCCGGGGGGGAAGGGCTACGAGGTGGTCCACCTGATGACCGGATCCGGCGGCCTTACCAACGTCAACATTGGGGTGAGCCTATGGCTGTTCTCGAGCCTCGGCATCGTCCTTCTGCTGTTCAACGTTGGCCTGGAAACTGGGTTGCAACAGCTGCGGCACGTGGGTCGCACGGCGTCGGTGGTCGCGGTTGTCGGTGTCGCCGCGACCTTCTTCCTGGGGCTCGCGGTCACCTTTCCCCTGTTGGGAGACTACCCCCCACAGGCACGGGTGTTTCTGGCGGCCACCCTTTGCGCCACCAGCATCAGTATCTCCACACGTGTGTTGAAGGATCTGGATAAACACGACACACCGGAGGCGCGTATTGTCTTGGGGGCCAGTGTGTTCAACGATCTGCTCGGCCTCGTGCTGCTCGCCGTCTGTATCGAGCTCGTTCTCAAGGGGCGTATTGCTTATGGGGAGACCGCCTGGATTGTCTTCTTGAGCGGCACCTTTGTGGGCGCCATCGTAATGCTCGGAGACCGCTTCGGCAGCCGCATCTCGAACCTCCTGAGCGCCTTGAAAGCGAACGAAACCCGGTTTCTTTTTCCCCTGGGCTTTGCGTTTCTGATGGGTTGGATTGCCAGCGAGATCGGGCTCAGCGGAACGGTTGGCGGCTTTGCGGCCGGGCTTGTGCTCAGCGACGAGTCCCTTCGGGCCCGGATGAAGGAGCTTCTGATGCCGTTGGTCACCATCTTCACGCCCATCTTCTTCTTGCTGATCGGCATGCAGGTGAATCTTCAGACCTTCCTGCACTGGCAGACGCCCGTGCTGACCATTGCGCTCCTGCTGGTCGCCATCGGCGGCAAGCTGTTGGCTGGACTGAGCGCCGGCCCAAGTGTGGATCGCCTGAGCGTGGGGATGGGGATGCTGCCCCGGGGGGAGGTGGCGCTGATCTTTGCGAGTATCGGGAAGGGGCTCGGCGTGCTGGACAGCGGTGTCTATGCGGCCTTGATCATCGTCATCATCACGATGGCCTTCGCATCGGCCGTGGCACTCAGGTGGTCCTTTGCTCGAAACGCCCCCACGGGGGGATAGAATGCACTTGGACATGGAGATTGCCTCTGCCGGATCCGGCGGCCTGAGCAGCGGCGGGGTGCTGACGGGTGTGCTGCAGGGTCCACGCGTTGCACGGCCATAGGCACGGGACACCGGGATTGATCAGGGCGTCCCCGGATGGAGGAGTGACATGCCAGGGAAGCCGCGTCGAATCGGGCGCTCCGTTGGCCTTAACCGCACCGTCGTCGTGCTGTCCATAGCCCGGCTGGCGGATGGTGTGGGCAACAGCATTCTGTTTGTCATCATCCCGCTTTACGTCTATCAGCTGCCGGACAAGTCGTTCGCGC
>JARRNE010000207.1:0-5112 GCA_037385305.1 Chromatiaceae bacterium
TGACGGATTGTAGCCTCTGCCGTCGTGGGGGCGGAACGCAACACCGGTCATGCGACCTGTCGTACGTGGGCAATCTCGCCCGGGTCCACCGGGCGAATCTGTTCGGCCGACAGGGTCAGGACGGCCAGCGTTTGCCGCCCAACGTCATGAACTCGACCTCGTAGGCAGCTCCATTTGCGTGGACCATTACAACCGTGCCGATGCCGCTTGCTCGGAGTCCGGCCGCGACGATATCTTGTGTCAACACGACGTTGCACTTGTACAGGATGCTGCGATCGTAATTGGCTACGAGGGTCTCCAGGTCCAGCAGGTCAGGCCGCAGCCGCAGCATGCGCTCACGCAAAGGGAAGGCCCCTCGATCCGGCTCCGGCGTGAAGCTCTTGGACTGCCAAAGAACGGTTTGGTACTTGGCCAGCAGCGGGGACGACAGCTTGCTGGCATGGGCCTCCTCCGCGATCCGCTGGGCCACGTGGTTCAAAGAAAAAAGCTCCCTGCGGCACACGCCCCGTTGCAATTCCGCCAGAATTCGGCGTCGACTGTCGGCGTTTCGCTCGCAACGGTACGTTCTCAGACCGCTGCGCCGAATCAGCTCGTCAACCGGATCGTGCTGACCCCGCTGCCTGTGTCGGCGACCGAAGCTGTCGGTTTCAAGAAGCCCCGAATACATCATCCGAGAGCAGGATGCCGACATAGGGCGCATAGGTGAGAACCGAGCCCTGCCACAGCCCCAAGCCATTGAATACCTCGACCACGCGCACCTGGTTCGCTTCACTCTGCGGGTCGGTCTTGAGCGCTTCCAAGGCCGTGATCAGCGGCTCGACCTCGGGTTCGTTGACATACTGCCGCAGCATCTGGATATCGCCGTCGACGCGCTCGACATTGATGTTGCTCTGAATTCTTGCAACCCGTATCTGCTGTGGCGCCACGTCCTGCGGGGGTTCGTCGAAGCTGTTGCCGCCAAGCGGTGGCTGGACGCTTGCCGGTGTGTGTCCACGGAATGCATTTTTTACCATTACCCTTTGCTTCAACTCATCCACAAAGGCGTTGAACTCGCTTTGATTCGGTTTGTTCAGATACAAGGTCAATACAGGGTCGCGTCTTACGCTGTCTCGGAAATGCAGGTAGGGCTCTTCGATAACCGGCGTCGGATCGATTGTCAGCAGCGACACACTCTTTTCCTTTTCCTTGAACAGAGTCTTGAGGCGAACGTTCACTACTTCTTCAAAGATTTCAAATTCCTGCTTGCCTTTGAGGAACTGCTGCTGCACGAGTCGAGTGACCATAGTGTTCAACCAGAGCAAAGATTTTGTGCCAAATTGCGGCTAGTTAGGTGTGTTTCAAGAACTGCCTATTGCCGTGCCGATTCAGGCTACTACAAAGCGGCTAGGCCCCCGCAGCCGCATCCATCACAGTACTGCATCATTTTACGTGCTGCGTAAGCGGGCCTCGACGCGAATCGCCGTCATCAGCTTCTCGTCGGCCACCTTGGGGTAAACCGGATAGAAGCGCTGAACCTCCAGCGCATTGTCACGGGCGGCCCGCTCCATGCGCAGGCGGTCATCGTGGCCCAGCCCATGCAACATCAACAGTCGCGGTGCCTGGCGCTGCAGGTAGCGCTGGCAAAGCCGGTGGTCGGCCTCATTGTCCCAGTCCTCGGTCAGCAGCAGCGGCGGAAACCGGGTGGTCTCGCTCGGGCTGCGCTGAAACCAGCAGGCGCGTGGATTCCAGCCGGCGCGCTCATTGACCAATCGCTCCACCCGGTAGTTGACCGGCGGCGCGCAGCTTTTCTGTTCCTCGACAGTGGCGCTCACTGCCATGCGGGCCGCCGGGAGGGCAGACCATTCCGGACTGTTCGGGTAAAGCGCCATTTGGTCGGCCTGGGTGCAGGCGAAAATCAGCGCCAGCGGCGACTCGTCGCGTTCATCCAGCAGCCAGTATTCGTAGCGGTCGTGGGCCGGCAGCGGCAGGCTGATCCGTGCCAGGCAGTCCGCCAGCTCCTCAAGCTGCCGATATATCTCTGCGGTTCTAGCCACCGGGGGCAGCCCCAAACGCTGCCTGCCGTCCTTGGCAATGGTGCCGATGATGTTATAGCGACGGCGTAAGGGTATGCCCCGAAGTTCGCTCTCGCGCTTCTGTTCTTCGCCTGGAGGGAGCCGGAGCTGCACCTCCCAAAGCTCGCCATCCATGGTCATGGCCCGGACACTTCCGGCTTCGACGACTTGCACCTGTCCGGAATACGGGGACAGTCGGCGTTTGGAGTAGCAGCGAACCATCGGTATTCTCTCAACCAACCGCTGACAGACCACCCTCAGCCGTAGAACGATAGCGGCGTTGCGTCGAGTGCGAGACTGGCGAAGCTGCGGCCATTTTCGTTCATCGAGCGGCTATCTCATGCCGCTATGCCGAACTGCCGCCGCACCTCGCCGGTACCGACGAATTGCGATAGCAGCCGGTAGTTCTGCTGTTGGTGCCTGACCCTGCCCGCGACAATCGCCGGATGAATGCCGAGAGCATTGGCCAAGTTCATGACGGCCATGGGCGTCGGATGGTCCTTCACGGCACTGGCCTCCCAGGCCGCCTTCGGTATGAGGGCCTCTTCCGACCATTCGTCCTCCTGCCTCTCTCGCGGATCATCGCGTCCGCCTTCCACTTTGCGGAGCGTCAGGTCATCGACAAAGGCATTGCCTTCGTCGTTGTCCATGGACCGACCGACATGGGCCAACTCGTGCAGCAGGCAGAACCAGATCGTGGAGCTTGAGGCCAAGCTCGACGCAACGCAGGGAGAACGGGAATCCCTCGCGGCTACCCTAGAAGCGGAAACGAAGCGTCACCGGCAAGCTGGGGAAACGATGAGCGGCCTCAGGATCGAGAACGCGCGCCTGGAAGAGCGCATCGCGAACACCGAGCGTCGCGCCGATGAGCTGCGCGACCAGACCACCCGCTTCGAGGGCGAGCTCGCCCGCCTCGCGCAACAGAAAGAAGGGCCGAAGCAGAGAAAGCTCCTGTAACATTTATACGATCTGGTCGCTCCTCTATCTCCTTGTCCTGCATACCCTTTCATCATACCCCGCCCGAAGGAACGCGCCGTCTAAACCAAGTCCATCATGCCCTCCACCACCAACACCCTCACCGTCTATATCACAAATCGCGACAGCCGGTGTGACGAGTGCGGGCATGATCTCGGCCGCCATGCGTGGATTACGCTTGCAGGTCAAGGGCGCGCCGTATGCCTTGCGTGCGCCGACCTCGAGCACCTCGTCTTTCTCCCCGCTGGCAATACTGCCCTCACGCGTCGTGCCCGAAAGCGCTCCCGGCTCTCGGCAGTCGTCCTCAAGTGGAGCCGAGCACGTAAGCGCTACGAACGCCAGGGCCTCCTCGTCGAGGACGAGGCGCTCACACGAGCGGAGGAGGAATGCACGGCAGACGCCGGATTTCGAGAGGCGAAGCGGCAGCGCGCGGTCGTGCGTCGCGCGGAACTCGACGAGGAGTACCTTGCTCGCTTTGCGGCCCGCGTCCGCGAGCTCTATCCCAACTGTCCAAAAGGCCGCGAGACACAGATCGCCGAGCATGCGTGTCGAAAGTACAGCGGCCGCGTCGGCAGGAGCACCGCCGCAAAGGCGCTCGACGAAGACGCTGTCCGCCTCGCGGTCGTCGCACATATCCGCCACACAGAGACGCCGTACGACGATTTGCTCGTCGGCGGTGTGGAGCGAAGTGAAGCGCGGGCGTGCGTACGCGACCAGGTTGCAGCCGTGCTCAGCGACTGGCAGCACTAGCTGGAGCAGCTCGCCGAAGGGATTGCCGCGGGCAACTTCGACGACATACTTGGCAGACACCACTAGCCGCGCAATCGCACACAACGATCATCGTACATACGACGCAACACATACCTCCGGCTGTCAACCCCCTGACCTGGGCCACTGCGGACACGCAACAGCAGAATACTTGACTAACGCCATGGGATTTGGTGTAATGCCTGACAGTTTCACTAGGTTTTCCCTATCCGATTCTGATATGCACGACTGAGAGGTACGTTTATGGCCCTGCCTGAACGCGATGGCGACGGCTATCTATGCGATATGAGCCAGTGGACGCCCGACATCGGGCGCGCCATGGCCGAAACCGACGGTGTCGCACTCGACGACACCAAGTGGCAGCACATTTTGAAGGCCCGCGAGTACTACGAGGATCACGCCACGGTACCGCCCATCCGCAAGTTCTCCAAATATTGCAGCGAGGATCAGAAGGCCATGTTCAACCTGTGGATGACCGGCCCCATGAAACCAATCACCAAGTATGGGGGGCTGCCCAAGCCCACTGGTTGCGTTTGAGCACCCGATCGGGAATGGGTGGCATCACTTCCCATTCCTTCGCATCCCTACACCACGGATACGTCACCCCGTCAAGTGCACTGCCCCCTGACATGCTGAGCATGTCAGCATCCATACAAAAACCCCGGCACCCGGCCGAGGCCGGGTCGTCTCGCCGCCCGCCGAGGCTTCCACCATCGGCCGCGCACCATGAGCGCCCGTTCACTTCTCGTTCAGCGTGCGCGCGCTAACCTGACCCCCACCATAAACACCAAGGTGACTGGATCATCTGACAACCTCGCGAGGTGACGACAATGAAGAAGTGGATAGCAGCTCTAAGCGTATCTCTGGCCCTCTCGACACTCCCCCTGGGAGCCTTCGCCCACGGCTACGATGCCGGCGACGCCGCACTCGGCGGATTTGTCGGCGGCGTAGTCGGCGGCCTCATCGGCTCGGGCGGTGTCCCGGTCTACGTGGCGCCGGCGCCGGTCGTTGTCGCCCCTGCCCGCCCGGTAGTGGTCGAGCGCTATGCACCCGCGCCCGTCGTCGTGGAGCATCCTGTCTACTACCGGGGAGGTGATCGGGGCTGGCATCGCGGCTGGTACAAGCACGGCTGGTACAAGCACGGCAGGCACGGACACCACCGGCACCACCACGATCGGCATCGCCGCCACCACGATTGAGGGCACCGGCCGCGGCGGTATGACTGCTTCATACCGCCCTCCCCGCGCTGCACCTACGCCGGACCAGCGCCCCGACCTACTGCCCCGCTCCCTCTCTGCCCCCCACGAAACACCCCGGC
>JARRNE010000208.1:0-5088 GCA_037385305.1 Chromatiaceae bacterium
TGTCGCCCTGGATCAGCAGGAGCTTCCGCTCGCCCCAGTCGGCGCGCCGGCTCAAGGCGTGCGCCACCGCCTGGGGATCGTCGCCCCGCTCGTGGTGATAGCGCCAGAGCGCGACAGCGAGCGCGGCCACCGCCTTGCTGTGGTCGTAGAGCGAGACCTCCGGCTTGACCCCGAAGGCCGTGGCGGCTGGGATCGCATGCGTGTAGGTCGCGAGCAGGGTGTCGAGGTGATCGAGCCAGAGATCCAGCCGGTCCTGGTGAGATTCCGGAATCCGGTTCAGCGCTTGCGCGAAGGCGTCCCAGAGCGCGCGGTACTCGGCTTGCGCCGCATACTTGTCGTCCGACTCGCACTCCTTGGCCGGCTGGGGAAAAAGGCTCTCGGGGCAGAGGGCTCGCAGCGGATAGCGGTACTGCAGGGGCTTGTCGCCGGCCTCGCCGTCGAGCCGGATCTGCTCGAACAGGGTGAGCTGACGCGCGGTGATGTGGTTCCTCCGGGTGGAGGTCTCCTCGGGGGCGTCGTTGTAGCGGTCGAAGGTCTCACGCTCGAAACCGGATGCCACCCGGTCCGCGGTGGCGATGATCCACTGCAGAAAGGTCTCCGGGCGGTGATGCCGGGCGGCCGCGTTGATCAGCGAGTCGTCCACATCGGGTGCGCTCCAGGCGGCGAAGGGGGCGACGTCCTCCCCGACCAGACGCGGGAAATGCCTTTCCAGCAGATCAATCGCCAATGCCGTATAGGCCGCGTGGCGGTGGCTGTACCAGTGCCTGCCACCCGCCTCCTGCCGGCGTGCATACTGCTGGAGGTTTGCATCTAGCATTTCCGCTGCAAACTCGACGCCGGCGCGCTCGGCGAACTTACCGAGGTCGTGCGTCGTGGCCGCGAGTGCGACACGGCACGAGTTGGCTAATACATCTTTCTGATTCATCCGTACCCTCACTTCAGCGGAAGGGACTGCGTTTGCAATTCTCGCCGGCAGCTCGTCAAACGGGCCGGCTGTTCAACCGTGGCATCAGCGCATCCAGCCTCTGTTCACCCTCCAGCTCCAGCGCCGGAATCACTGCCAGCCCACCGCCGACGATGCCCTGCAGGGCGCCGTACATGGCCGAGGTGCTGCCGATGACCCGGTGGATCTGCTTCTCCCGCTCGGCCCACTGCTTCTCCATGGCGCGCCGCTCCCGTTGGATCTGCGCCTGCATGGCGGTGAATGCCTCCACGATTGCCTCCAACCGCTGGCGGAACTCGTCGCCCGCGAGGTACTGGTACAGGAGCTCCATCTTTTCGTTCTTACCGGCGGAGGCGGCGCGGGTGTAAGTAACGGCGATGAGCTGCTCGCGCAGGGCGATGGCGAGCGCGGGCCAGGTCCGGATGCCGGCAACCCAGATGCCATCGATGCGTCCGAAGCCTTCCATGCCCTCCGGCAGTGCCACCGAGACGAGGACCGCGGCGGCGGCCCCGGCGGCAAGCTGGTCCTGCTTGAGCTTGTCGATCCAGGCAGGCGCCCAGTTCTTGGCGTTCTTGGTCTCCCAGAGGATGAGCCCGCAGTCTTCCAGCCGCTCGCTGCGCACCCGCTGCCGAATGTCTGCGCCGCGGGTGCCCTTGAGGACCGGGTCGATGCGGTCCTGGGGAAACTGGCGCTCCAGGGCGGCCTGGATGTCCGGCTCCGCGAGAATCTGGGTGCTCAGTGCCTCCGAGACCGGGATCTCGTAGCCGCACTTGGGACATTGGATGTGGAGGTCGTTCACGCCTTAGGGCTCCCTGTGTTGCCTTGCTGCAGACGCAAGCGTCCCTCTTTCCTTCGCTTCGGCGCGGGATTGGCAACCTTGCGGCGCATCCTGGAGGGAAGCGAATCGAATGGCCGCGGGGTCGATGCGCAGGCCGAAGCGGGTCCGGGGACGGGCTCCGTCCCCCTGGATCAGGTAGGGCGCGGCGAGCTGACGCCCGAGGGCCTGCTCGATCGCCCCGTTGGTGCGTGACTTGCGCTGGTCGAAATACTCCGGCGTCATGCCGTCGGTAAGCGCCTCTTCGACGCGCTCGTAGTCGCCGGACATCTCGCCGACGATGCGCCGGTACTCGGCGAGGTACTGCCGGTCGAATCCCGCGGTGTCCGAACGGGCGGCATGCATTCCCTGCAACCGGCGCCGCGCCATGGTGCTGTAGAAGGCCAGCGCCGCCGGCGGCAGGGAGACGACCTCACCGCCCGCGCGGATGCGTTGTCCCACCAAGTCGATGATGAGTTCCGGGGGCTCGAGGGCGCGCTGGGCGGCGGTGACCGTCTGCCCGAAGCTTGCCCTGCCCGCCAGGAGCCGGTCCGGCAGCCCCTCCCGCAACCGCACGAAGGGAATCTCGGCCAGGGTCACCTTGGCCTCCGAGGTGTCGGCGAGCTTGTTGTCCCGGGTGGTGATGACCCGGCGATACGGCGTGGGATAGAAGAAGTCCCAGCTCGACTCGAAGGGCTCCGGGACCAGGACGTGGGAGAGACGATCCTGGGGACGGCCGAAGAGACTCAGCGCATAGCCCAGGTAGTACCCCATGGTCTTGCGCCCGCCGGCGATGGAGACATGCAGGGCGCTCTCGGGGTCGGCGGTCAGGGCACGCACCCACTCGGTGATGGCGTCCGCGGCCGTCTCGTTGTCGCGGAGGCTGCGGATGTCGTCGAGCTCGCCGCCCGCGTCATCGCGCAGGACGTGGATGCGGTCCGGCCCGGAGGCGATGGGAGGCAGGCCGTAGTCGGCGAGGAAGCGGGCGAACCAGCCGGGGTCGGGCGAGAGCAGGCTCAGGCGCGCCCGCTCGGCGCCCTCTGCCGTGGTGAGAAGTTGGACTTCTGTGGGGACGAAGGGGGGAGTGCGCTCCACGCAGAGGGCATAGAGTGTCTCTGTGACCACCTGCGGCGAAAGCCCCGTAACGGCTAACAGGATCCTGTGGGGGTATCCGGTCGGCTCCATCGCTCCTCTCGTTTCGGGCGGATGTTACCCGCCGGACGTGGCTCGGAAAAGAACGAATGCCCTCGATCCCGGCGAGACGAGCCGGGCATTCCTGCCTCCCTGAGCACCTGCATGTTCCTGGCACTCCCGGCTCACGGGCGGCAGCTTAGCCTGTGGGCTGGCCGCAGGCCCGGGCGGCAAGCTTGCGGCGGCTCTGCAATCCCGGCGCGGGTAAGGAGCGGTGCCGACCACTCGCTATGGGGAAGCCGACTGTGCGGATTCCAGCCGGTAGCCGCCGAGGCCGAAGCTGGTGCCCTTGCCGGCGTGGACCCATTGACCCAGCCACAGGGCGTGCCAGAAGGTCGCCAGGGTGGGACCTGCGAGACGGAAGTCGCCGAGCAGGCCGCCCATCTGCATCAGGGTGTTCTGGCGCGAGGAGAAACGGGTCCACTCGTACCAGCGCAGCCGCCGATCGAGGAAGTCCAGCGCTTCCGCCTGCTCCCGCACCGACCCCCAATCGAAAGGGCGCGGGTCGCCCCCGTACAGCTCGGCAAGGATGGCGATCCGCGCGTACAGGTTGCGCAGGAGATCCCTTGCCGCGAAATCGCGCACGCCGACGAAGCTGCCGCGCCGTTTGATACGCAAGGGCGTGAAGAGCCGGACGCGGACGGCCGACGGGCAAGGCGGTACAGCGGGCACCGGCGTTTCCCGCCGCTCGTCCTCGCCGCGGCTCGCCTGATAGACGGGATCCCAGCCGTCGCCCCCGAGCCCCGGCTCGCGTGCGACGGCGGCGACAGCGAAGCGTCCCCCGGAGCGCCCGAGACCCCGCCCTCCCGCAAGGTTCAAGGCGTGAATGAGATACGGAGCCTGCTCGACCGCCCCGCCCATCAGGGTGATGCCGAGTCGCAGGGACTCCCCCGCCGGGACTTCCCGCTCGGGGCTGATCTCCGGCTCCAGCACGAACGGATGGGGAAGCGACTGGTAGCGGCGCTCCGGCATCCCCGGCGGGCGCGGGCTCTCGAAGAAGGTGGAGTACAGACAGGTGTGGCGCAGCAGGCAGCCCTCGCAGCTCGGCTGGCGTGTCACGCACACCAGGCGTCGCAGCCCGTGCCCGAGGAGCCCCCGCCAGGCGGACCCCGCGTAGCCTGGGGTCGATATTGGCTCCTGTGCTTCCAGGACAAAGCGAAAGCGGGCCCAGGGCACCGTCGGCGAGACAGCCGTTGCACTCAACCGCGATTTTTCAGCATCTGCCACGCGCACCCTCAATCGGAAAGGCCCTGCAGGACGTCTCCCACTCTATCGGACAGCACGGTCGGCGACCATGGGCGGCAAGGTTGCGGGCGACGGAGAAAGCGTCCAACGGCGGCCCCGCGAAGGTGGCATACGGACCGGCCGGCCGGGCTGCCTAACGCGCTGCCAAATACGATTTACTTGGGCGGTGCCTCGCGGCTGACAGAGAACTACACCGCGTGTGGAGTGCGACGGCCACGTGCTCCGGCAGGCAGACGCGGTTGTCCTCGGCAGAGCGGAGAGGGAACCCAGCTCCAGCTCCTCGCCACGCGTTTCGGTCGCAACAGTCTCAGATCGGCACTAACCCCCTTGTCCTATCGGCAATACCAGATTTACAAGCTTCCAGGAAAGATGCCTTCGTTCCAGAATGAACCGGAACTGCTCCCCCCTATCGTTTGGTACCCAGACTGAAAACTGACTGAACGAATCATACGAGTAGTTCGCATTTCTGAACAAATCGTCTTTCTTAGGACGACTGACATTTCCTTTGTTCCCGGCGCTGTTCTCCGAAGGCTCATGGCCCTCCATGATGCTGGCAAGTCCGGACGGCGTTACAAACGAATCCACGACTCTATCAACCAAGGTCGTCGCCAAACCAGCAGCAAGCGCACCGAGAGGATTGTTCTGAAGCTCCTTGGCGGCGGTCTTCAGTGCTGCTGCTTTTAGCTGCTCCTTCAAGTTTTGCCTTAGCAAAGGAAAATCAACATCCTCCCTGAGCTTCTCTGCGTCCTTTTCTGCGATGCCCGTCTTGATATCAGCGATCGCCAGATAAGGACCCGCCGCAACATATCCGATCACCGCCGCCAAAACGAGGACAATGCCCCAGGCAAATCGTTTCATCCGCTCAGCCTCTTCATCGCAAAAGACTACAAGCCCC
>JARRNE010000209.1:0-5082 GCA_037385305.1 Chromatiaceae bacterium
GGGTCGGCAGGACCGTCGGCGCCACGGAGGGCGCCGTCGAGCCTACACGGAGGTATTGACGGCGTGTCCTGACGGCCCGCACCCGACCCTGGCCCTGCGGCTGAGTTATCGTGTTAATCACCTCATGCGCGGTTCCCGCGGGTCTGATGCAGAAAACCGTTATGCTAGTTGGCTCGGGCCCAGCAGGCTCTGTATCAGAAAACCCTTATATGGCACCTCACAGCAGCTTCGCTCTTGTTGAGCCAACGAGGAGATCCCATGCAACTCAAAGACAAAGTCGCCATCGTGACCGGTGCAGCCAGCGGCATCGGCAAGGACATCGCGTACGTGTACGCAAGGGCCGGCGCCAAGGTTGCGATCGCTGATCTCAGCCTCGACAGCGCGCGCGCCACGGCCGCGGAGCTGGAACAGGACGGCGCGACAGCGTTTGCGGTCGGCATGGACGTCAGCGATGAAAGCCAGGTCGATGCCGGCATCGCGCAGGTGGCGGAGAAGTTCGGGGCCATCAATATTCTGGTCAGCAATGCCGGCATCCAGCATATCGATCCGGTGGCCGAGCTGAGCTTCGCCAACTGGCGCAAGATGATCGCCGTCCACCTCGACGGCGCGTTCCTGACCACACGCGCCTGCTTGAAGCACATGTATTCCGGCAAGCGCGGCGGATCGGTGATCTACATGGGCTCGGTACATTCCAAGGAAGCCTCGCCGCTGAAAGCGCCGTACGTGACCGCCAAGCATGGGCTCATCGGTCTGTGCAAGGTCGTCGCCAAGGAAGGCGCCGCGCATGGCGTGCGCGCCAACGTGATCTGTCCCGGCTTTGTGCGCACACCGCTGGTCGAAAAGCAGATCCCGGAGCAGGCGCGCGAGCTTGGCATCTCGGAAGAAGAGGTAGTCAAAAACGTCATGCTGAAGGAAACCGTGGACGGCGAATTCACCACCACTGACGACGTCGCGCAGCTGGCGCTGTTCCTCGCAGCCTTTCCGACCAATGCGCTGACCGGGCAATCCATCGTCGTCAGCCACGGCTGGTTCATGCAATGACACACGGAACGGGTCGCCATTTCGGCCCGATGCCCATGACCAGCGTCGACTATCTGCTGGTCGGCGGTGGGCTTGCCAGCGCGATGGCGGCCGATACGTTGCGCCAGGACGATATTGCCGGCCGCATCGCGCTGATTAGCGCAGAAGACCACCTGCCGTATCACCGCCCGGCCCTCTCGAAGGGCTTCCTGCTCGATGATCAGGCGTTACCCCAGTTCTTGGTGCACCCGCCGGAGTTCTACACCGAACGCAACATCAGCGTGCATCTCGGCACGCAAGCACTGCGCGTGAGCCCGGCGGCGCACACCGTTACGACCGATCGCGCCGGAACCATTCGCTATCGCAAGCTGTTGATCGCGACCGGCACCCGTGCACGCCGTCTGGCCTTGCCCGGTGGCGATCTCGGCGGCGTCTTCTACCTGCGCACCATCGACGATGCCACGGCGCTGCGCGATGCAATGACCACCGCGCGCAAAGCCGTCGTCGTTGGCGCCAGCTTCATCGGTATGGAGCTGGCTGCGGCCTTCGCGACCCGCGGCTTGCCGACGACACTCATTGCCAGGGAATCGCTGCTTTACGACCCACTGCAGTCGCCGGAGATCTCGGCGTTCTTCCTCGATTACTACCAGACGCGGGGCGTCGAGATCGTGCTCGGCCAAACCGCAACCAGTCTTGAGGGCGATGACACCGTCACCGCCGTCGTCACCGACAGCGGCAACGTCGTGCCCTGTGATCTGGTCGCAATTGGCGTCGGCGTGGAACCCGCGGTCGACTTTCTCGTTGACAGCGGTCTCACCCTCGACGACGGGCTGTGCGTCAACGCCTGCATGCAGACCAGCGATGCCGACATCCTGGCCGCCGGCGACATCGCCAAGTTCTACGATCCGGTGTATCGCCGTCATCGTCGCATCGAGCACTGGGACAATGCCGTCAAACAAGGCCGCATTGCCGCCCGCAATATGCTCGGCTGCCGCGAAGCCCATCGTGACGTGTCGTACTTCTACTCCGGCGTGTTCGGCATTGGCTTCAACTTCATCGGCGACCCGCAGACACACACCGAGCGCGTCGTTCGGATGACGCCGCCACGCGAAGCGTTCTCCGTGCTGTACCTGAAAGACGATACCGTGCAAGCCGGCTTCCTGCTAAAGCAGCCCCCCGCCGAAGAGCAGGCCGTAGCGGCACTGATCCAGAACCGCATCCCGTTGAGTCGTACCGCCGCCGACCTCGCCGATCCCGCACTGCCGCTGAATACCTGGGCCGTGCAGACCGTATTGATCCTGCAGGGCGGTGGCGCCCTCGGAGCGTTTGAGTGCGGTGTCGTGCAGGCACTCGAAGAGCACCGCGTGCATCCCGACGTCGTCGCGGGCGTGTCGATCGGCGCGTTCAACGCCGCCATAGTCGCCAGCCATCCCGGCGCCGCTGCACCGGTGCTGCGCGCATTCTGGGAGGAGCTCAGCATTCCGCTGCCGCGCTTCGGCGACGAAACCACGCGCCGAACATTGTCCGCCTGGTACTCGCTGGCCTTCGGTAATCCCAAATTCTTCCGGCCACGCTGGCTGACACCGTTCGCCCCGACGGTGCTGCCGATGCAGTGGACCAGCCTCTACGATCCGTCGCCGATCAAGACGCTGTTGCGCAAGTACGTGGATTTCGAGGGCTTGAAGCGCAGTCCCGTGCGCCTGCTGGTCAACGCCGTCAACGTCGAGACGGCCGAGCTCGA
The DNA here is from genome assembly GCA_037385305.1 of Chromatiaceae bacterium. GTDB lineage: Bacteria > Pseudomonadota > Gammaproteobacteria > Chromatiales > Chromatiaceae > JARRNE01. Next base: position 2,762 of record JARRNE010000209.1, read on the forward strand.
GACCTTCGATAGTTACGTCGACGACATGACGCCGGATCACCTGCTCGCCAGCGGCAGCCTACCGCCGGGCTTTCCGTGGACCACGATCGACGGCCGCCACTATTGGGACGGGGGCATTATCAGCAATTCCCCGCTGGAGCAGGTCGTGGCGCGCTGCGGGCTGTCCAACAAAAAGGTCTACGTCGTCAATCTCTATCCGCGCCGCAAGCGCTTGCCCGCCGATCTGGGCGAGGTCTCGGCGCGGCGGGATGAGATCGTCTATTCCGAACGCGTCCGCCGCGACATCCGCACGCGCGAGTTGATTGACAACTGCCGGCAGCTGGTCGGTGATCTGATCCACCGCCTCGATCCCGACGCCGCCGCGCAGATGATGCAACATCCGCTGTACATCGAAACGATGGGCCAGATCAGGCCGATCTCGATCACACGCATCGTGCACCAAGGCGAGCCCGGCGAAGGGCCGTCCAAGGATTACGAGTTCTCCACCGAAACCGTGCGCGAGCACATCGCCGCCGGCTACGCCGTCGCGCTGCGCACCCTTGCCGAAACCTCGACGAAAGCGTAGCGCCGCATGTGAGGCCCGGCTTCCACTGCCGAGGTACGCCCAGCCGTCATCCCGAGCGGAAGGAGGGGTCTCCGTTGGCGAGAATGTGCCCGCGGAGATGGATCGCTGTGCTCGACGGCGCCCTCCGTGGCGCCGACGGTCCTGCCGACCCGCACCCGACCCGTCGATAGATCTCTCAGCTGAGCCACAGTGCTAATCGCCCCTATCGATGTTCTCCACAGGGGTGGTTGCACCGAGAAAGCCAGCACATCGAGCAGGTATTGTGGTTCCGGCTGCGCCGGGTTGGGGTTGAGGCGACTACGAAGGAGAGATTTGGGACTTGTTCAGCGAGATTTTTCGTTTCTCGCCTTATGTCCTATGTGCCGCGGAGCTCGCGGCGAGAGCGGAAAGGGTATCCGTGAGCCAAGTTGCTCTATCATTCTGAGGACAGGCAGACAGTGGAGGGTGCCCGGTGCACACACGTCGAGAGACCTCGCCGGAAGATTACCGAACTGCGCATGACGCCGATTCCATCCGCCGCTCGTTCCTGGACAATCTTTACTTCATTCAGGCGCGCTTCTCCGAGGTGGCGAGTCGTAACGACTACTACCTTGCCTTGGCCTGGACCGCTCGCGACCGGCTGCTGCGGCGCTGGATCGATACGGCAGGGACTTATTACCGCGAAGCGAGCCGCAGCGTCTGCTACCTCTCGGCGGAATACCTGCCCGGCCCCCATCTGCGCAATGCCTTGCTCAGCCTGGGGATGGAAGAGGCCGTTCGGGAGGCGCTCGTCGGGCTTGGTCTGAATCTGGATGATCTGGCGGACCAGGAGCCCGAGCCGGGCTTGGGCAACGGGGGTCTTGGGAGGCTGGCTGCCTGCTATCTGGACTCTCTTGCAACCTTGGAGATCCCCTGTATCGCGCACGGTATTCGGTACGAGTTCGGCATCTTCGAGCAGGAGCTCCGACAAGGCCGGCAGATAGAGCGCACGGACAAATGGCTGCACCTCGGCAACGCGTGGGAGATCCCGCGCCCCGAGATCGCCTACGACATCGGTTTCGGTGGGCGCACGGAACATTTCCTGGACGCCCTGGGGCGGCGCCGGGTGCGCTGGATACCGGAGCACATGGTGAAGGGTGTTGCCTACGATACGCCGATCCCTGGCTACCGAGTGGCGAACGTGAACCTCATGCGCCTATGGAGTGCCGAGGCGTGTGAATCCTTCGATTTCGAGGCCTTCAACCTCGGCGATTATCAGCGGGCGGTGGAAGAAAAGATCGCCTCCGAGACCATCAGCAAGGTCTTGTACCCCAACGATGAGCCTGCCCAGGGCAGGCGCCTGCGGCTGGCTCAGCAGTACTTCTTTGCCAGCTGCGCCATGCAGGACATGATTCGGATCTATCGGCAGCGCGCCGACACCATGGAAGGCTTGGCCGACAAGTTCGTGGTCCAGCTCAACGACACCCATCCTGCGGTGGCGGTGGCGGAGCTGATGCGGCTGCTCATCGACGAGCGAGGGATGGACTGGGATCCCGCCTGGTCGCTGGTGCGGCGCATGTTTGGCTACACCAACCACACGCTTCTCCCGGAGGCCCTGGAGACCTGGCCGGTGGATCTCTTTGCCTACGTCCTGCCCCGTCATCTGGAACTCATCTACGAGGTCAACCAGCGCCTGTTGGACGACGTCAGGGCAAGATGGCCCGGGGACGACGCCCGGGTCGCCCGCATGTCGCTGATCGACGAGACCCAGGGACGCCGGGTGCGCATGGCACAGCTC
>JARRNE010000210.1:0-6366 GCA_037385305.1 Chromatiaceae bacterium
GCCAGCAGGTCGTCCGGCGGGTCGATCCCAGCCAGCCCCTCGTCGAAGGCCACCCGGGCCACGGCGCAGGCCACCTCGGCGGAGATCTCGCGGATCTGGGGCAGGTCCGGATAGAGCTGGCCCATGGCCAGCCTGTCCTCGCCCACCTGCTCGGCCAGGGCCCGGGCGGCGGCGTAGAACATGCGGTGGGTGATGCGCCGGACCTGGCAGCTGACCGCGCCCATGCCGAGTCCGGGGAAGATGTACATATTGTTGCATTGCCCCGGCACGAAGCGAAGGGCCCCAAACGCCACCGGGGGGAACGGGCTGCCGGTGGCTACCAGGGCGGCCCCGTCGGTCCAGGCGTAGGCCTGCTCGGGGGTGCATTCGGACTTGGAGGTGGGGTTCGACAGGGGCAGCACGATGGGCCGCTCGGCGCACCGGCGCATCTCCTGCAAGGCCGCCTCGGTGAAGCTGCCGGCCTGCCCGCCGACGCCGATCAGCACCGTGGGCCGCAGGTGGCGGATGATGCTCGTGAGATCGGTGAGGGCGGGGGCGTCGGTGGCATAGGGCCGCTTGTGCTCGTTCAGCCGGTCCAGGCGCGCCCGGGTGACCAGTCCGGCGGAGTCGATCATAGCGATGCGCCCGCGGGCCTGCTCGTCGCTCAAGCCGTCCTGCTCCATCATGCCGGTGGCGATCATGTCGGCGATGCCGCGGCCGGCGCAGCCCGCCCCCACGAACAGCACCCGCTGTTCCCCGAGGGGTTGGCCGGTGATGCGCAGGGCGCTCAGGATGCCCGCCAGGGTGACGGCGCCGGTGCCCTGGATGTCGTCATTGAAGCAGGGGATCCGGTCCCGATAGCGCTCCAGCAGCATGAAAGCGTGATCCGTGGAAAAGTCCTCGAACTGGATGATCGCCCGGGGCCAGCGCCCGTGCACCGCCTGCACGAAGGCTTCCACCGCCTCGTCGTAGGCGGCTCCGCGCAGCCGCGGGTGGCGCTCGCCCAGGTACAGGATCTCGTGCCGCAGGGCGGCGTTGTCGGTCCCGAGGTCCAGCATCACCGGCAGGGTCTTGCGGGGGTACAAACCGGCTCCGGCCACGTAGAGGGCCAGCTTGCCGATGGGGATGCCGATGCCGTTGGCCCCCAGATCCCCGAGGCCCAGGATGCGGCTGCCGTCGGTGACCACCACCACGTCCACCTCGGGCTCCGGCCAGTTGTGCACCATCTCGGCGAAGGATTTCACCTCGGAGGCCGCGAAGTACATGCCCCGGGCGCGGCGGTAGATGTGCCCGTACTGCTGGCAGGCCTGGCCCACCACCGGGGTGTAGACGATGGGCATCAGCTCGGTGATGTGCTGCAGCAGGACGCGGTAGTAGAGGGTCTCGTTGCGGTCGTGCAGTGCCTCCAGGTGGATGTAGCGTCCCAGGTCGCTGTCCTTGCGCCGGTAGTTTTCCATCACACGCTGCACCTGGTCGTCGATGCTGACCACCGCGGGCGGCACCAGGCCGCGCAGGCCCAGCGCGTCGCGCTCATGGTCCGGGAATCCGGTGCCCTTGTTGAGCAGGGGGTCGTGCACCAGTGCCAAGCCGCGCTTGGTCACCGGCAGGGTGGCGTCGTCCTGGAGATCGGTGTGATAGCGCCGTATCGGGGTCTTCATGGTCGATGTCTCCGTGGCAGGAGGGATCAGGCCTCGGGCTGGTGCCATCGGCGCGAGGGCTTCGGTTGGAGCTTGCTCCAGCTTAAGGGACTAACGACTTTCAACCGCGCCGCGCGTTTCAGGACGGGGTGATTCGGAAAAGTAGGCAGGAAGCTCGGCGTCGGCCAAGGCGCATTGATGGGGGCAGTAGGCAACAGCGGGTTGGCGTCGTCGAGGGTGGTCCCCGCCGCGGAGGCGACCGGCGGTGCCGCCCGGGACCGGCCTCGTGCCAGGCCGGCGGCATAATCGGCGAGGATTCGATAGGAGTCCGCTACGGCCATCCGTTCGCGCGCACCCCGCCGGAAGGTCCAGGAGGCGGCGACCAGGAGCGCTTGAAAGAGTCCGCCGGTGAGCACCAGGCCGGCCCGAATGCCAGCTTCCGCGGGCCGACCTGAACCAGCCGCTTCCACCGAGAGCCGTCCGAACAGACCAACGTTCTTCTTCGGTTCAAGTAGCAAACCGGTCGGCATTGACCAAGAAATGCATCCAGATGCTCGCGCCGTAGCCGAGGGCGATCGCCCAGGCCCAGCGCAGATGGGCGAAAAAGGTGTAGATCCCACGCGCCTGCCCCATCACGGCGACACCGGCGGCTGAGCCGATCGACAGCATCGATCCGCCGATGCCGGCGGTCAGCGTGACTAGCAGCCATTGGCCCTGATCCATGTCGGGCGACATGGCGAGCACCGCGAACATCAACGGGATGTTGTCGATGATGGCGGACATGAAGCCGACCAGTATGTTGGCTACGGTGGGTCCGAGTTGTCCGTACATCCACTCGGAGCCGAGCGCCAGATACCCCATGGTACCCAGCCCGCCCACGCAGAGAATGATCCCGTAGAAGAACATCAGTGTGTCCCACTCCGCGCGCTCCAGCGACTTGAAGATGTTGAACTCGCGGTCGGCACTCGCGGCGCGCGCAATCTCCCCGGCGTATTCGGGATTCAGCGCCGTGCCACCCATGTCCTCGTCAGGCGGCGAAGGAAAGAAATGCGACCGCCGTTTCAGGTAGTAACCGTAGAGCTTGAGCACACCCAGCCCGGTCATCATGCCCAACACCGGTGGCAGGTACAGGAAGTTGTGCATGGAGACGGCCATGGCAATGGTCAACACGAACAGCCCGACGACCACCCAGGCGCCGTACCGCAGCTCCGCCACCTCGCTGATCTTCGCCGGTTTCGCCGACGGCACCGTGACGCTCATGATCAGCGCCGGGATCAGCCAGTTGACCACAGAGGGGACGAACAGTCCGAAGAACTCCCCGAACTGTAAGGTGCCCTTCTGCCATACCATCAAGGTGGTGATGTCACCGAAGGGGCTGAAGGCGCCGCCGGCATTGGCCGCCACCACGACGTTGACGCACCCCACCGTTACAAAGGTCCGATTGTCTCCGCCCACGGCCATGATGACGGTGGCCATCAACAAGGCGGTCGTCAGGTTGTCGGCGACCGGGGAGATAAAGAACGCGAGCACGCCGGTAATCCAGAAGATCGTGCGCAGGGAAAACCCCTGCGAAACCAGCCAGACCCGCAGGGCGTCGAACACGCCACGCTCGTCCATGGTGTTGATATAGGTCATCGCCGCCAGCAGAAACAGAAACAGCTCGGCGAACTCGAGCAGGTTGTGCCGAAGTGCCGTTTCGGCCGTTTGCGTGTCACCGTGCTCCGCATAGACCCCTGCGACGATGACCCAGATCACCCCGGCCGCGACCATCACCGGCTTCGATTTGCGAAGATGCAGGCTCTCTTCCGCGATGACCAGGGAGTAGGCGGCGATGAAGATCGCCACGCAAAGCAATCCACCCCAGTGGGTTGTGAAGTCCTGTGTTTGCGCCTCGCCGCCGGCCGCCGATGCAACCCCGGTGGTCACGACGAGTCCGACCAGGACACTCAAACGAAAGATATGGCCGGAGGCCGCCTCGAGCATCGCGCGCACCCATTTGGTTGGCGCCCCCGCGCGAACGTGCCGGACGAAGCGCCGGCACGTTCGTGCGGGGCTAGATCGAAGTCTCGCTCACGCCGACCAACTCCGCCGCTTTGCAGACAGCTTCTGCCATTGTCGTCCCCGATAGACCCATTGACGCTACATCATCCAAACACTCCCTAAAATCGATCTCATTCGGATGTCTTCCACTGATTCAACCAATCCTTCTGCGCCTTGATCATCTGCTTGCCGGCGTCCTCCCACGCCTTGATGACTTGCTCGCCGACCGGCGTAGTTGCCGACGCCAGGCTGTTCAGATCGGACTTGCGCAGGGTCTCCAGCCACTGTCGCCAAACCGTGGCCTGATGCTCGTTCCACTTTGTAAAGAGCGACACGCCTTCGTCGACCCGCTTCTTGAGATCATCGCTGGTACCCTCGACACCGCTCAATTGGCCAGCCCAATCCCGTAGCGCCTTCTCCTGGGTGCTCAACGCCTCTTCAACAGTGCTCTGAATTTGATCCAGAGTGTGCTCCCATAACTCGTTTCCCGTTGTCTTGGCCGATCGCAAGCTCTTGAGCCACTCCGACATCAACTTCTCTCGGCTCGTCGTCCACTCCACTGCCAGCTCAAGAACCGGGTTCGGTACAGTCATGATCAATCTCCTGTGTTGCGTTTTCTAAGACGTCTGGTCCAGTGGACCCGAACCTTCACGTAACGAGCCCGGCGCGGGCTCGACCATGTCCAGTGCGCCGTCGCCTGGTTGACGTGCAGCTACCGTCGCTGTGCACAGACGTTCAGATCATATACTGACCGCCATTGGCGGAAAGTGTCGAGCCGGTGATGAATCCGGCGTCGTCCGACGCGAGGAACACCACGCAACGAGCGACCTCCTCGGGCTCACCCAGTCGACCCACCGGGATAAGCGGGATGATCTTCTCGTTGAGCACCTGCTCCGGTACCGCGCGCACCATCTCGGTACCGATATATCCGGGCGCGACGGCGTTTACAGTGATCCCTTTCGTCGCACACTCCTGCGCCAGCGCTTTGGTGAAGCCGAGATCACCGGCCTTGGAGGCCGCGTAGTTGGTCTGGCCGAACTGGCCCTTCTGACCGTTCACCGAGCTGATAGTGATGATGCGCCCGAAACCCCGCTCCCGCATGCCGTTGATGACGTTGCGGCACAGGTTGAACTGGCTCGAAAGGTTGGTTGTGATGACGGCATCCCACTCTTCCTTGCTCATTTTGTGCAGCGGACGGTCGCGGGTGATTCCGGCGTTGTTGACTAGGACTTCGATCGGGCCGAGCTCCGATTCGATTTGCTTGACCGCCGCAGCACAGGCGTCGAAGTCGCCGACGTCGAACTTGTAGGTCTTGATGCCGGTCTTCTCGGTGAACGCGCGGGCTGCTTCGTCATTGGCGCCGTAGCTAGCTGCGACGCTATAACCGGTGTCCTTCAATGCGACAGAAATCGCTTCGCCGACGCGTCCCACCAGTGACCAGTGCTACTCGTGCCATAAATGCTCTCCTCTACTCATTGCATTGCGGGTATTTCAGTTGAACCGGCGTCCGGCTCATGGAGGAACCTCTTGCAGGCTCCGTCGTTCGTCGATCGCGACGAATGTGAACAATCCTTGGGCGACCTCGAGTCGATCACCCTGTTATGCCTGGCGAGCTGCCCAAACCGGGATACGCATGCGCATCGAGGCTCGGGTGCGGGCCGTCAGGACACGCCCTCAATACCTCCGCGTTGGCTCGGCGGCGCCCTTCCTGGCGCCGATGGTCCTGCCGACCCGCACCCGACCGGTCGATAGACCCGTCGATAGATCTCGCAGCTGAGCCATGGTGCTGACGGCCATGGCGTCAACGCCGCCCTGGGAGAATGTAAGTCCCTGCCGCCATTACCGTTTGCCTCACCCCGTCCCTCTCCCCAAGGGCGAGGGGGATTTGGCGCGCGCTGCGCGCGACTTTCACGGTACCGTTCACTATGGTTCCCGCAGCAAGGCTTGGCAAGCCCGAATTGAAGCGAGATTGGGTGCATCAGAGCGCTGGAATATTCTGAAGGGCTACCGGCCTGCCGCAGAGCGGCCCGCACGGCGCCGAGCACGCTGGCCCGATCATCGTCCATGGTCCGCCTGCTGCCGCCGCCAGGCGGCCTGGAAGGTTTGTCCCGCCGGCGCCGGCAGGTCACGGCTGGCCGTCCAGCCCGCAGCCCCGGGCGGGCGCCGCAGCGGATGCAGTGCAGCATCTCCCGGTACTCGCTTCCGAGCATGGCGCTGCGGCCGTTGTCCACCAGCACCACGTCGAACGCCGCCGGGCCGTCCCGGTCCTCGGCGCGGCGGCGCGCAGCGCTTCGAATTCCGGTAAGGCCTCCACCGTGGGGCGGCGCTTGTCGATGAATCCGCCGCTGACTTGCTGCAATGCGCTCTGCAGCCGCTGATCGTCGATCTTGGCCGTCGTGATTGATCAGGCGCCTTCCACTCCGTGCCCCACGAGCTTGCGCGGATCGACGACCTCGCCGAACGTCTTCTCGTCGACCTTGCCGGACCTTAACGCGGCCTCCTTCAGCGCCGAGCCATCCGCAAAGGCCTTTTCCGCGATCTCCGCGGCGTCGTTGTAGCCGATGACAGGCGAGAGTGCAGTCCCCAGCATCAACGATTGACCCACCGTCTGTTCGATGATGAAGCGTCTTCCCGTTGACCGTGACGTCGGGGAACTGGACGCCGGCTGTGAACAGCGCGCTTCCGTCCGTCCACTCATGGGCCTGCTCCG
>JARRNE010000211.1:0-5075 GCA_037385305.1 Chromatiaceae bacterium
CGCGAAACGTGCCTGGTAGATCGGTGGTTGCCACATCTGGGCCAAGCGACTGTCCGATAGCGCTTTAGCAGCCAGTGAGCGCCCTTCGCCCCGAGGACAAAAATTCTGTTTCCTCACCAACGACCGAGGAGGCAGACGATGAATGAGGCCAACACCCCAGCAGCACCCGGCCACTTTCCCTGCAACAAGGGCAAGCTCGTTGGGCAGAAACCACCACTGAAGCTTCGCGAGATCTGGGCTATACGCACACGGTTGCAGGTGGCTGGTAGGACCCGCGAGATCGCGCTCTTCAACCTCGCGATCGACAGCAAGCTGCGTGGTTGTGATTTGGTACGGCTTCGGGTACGTGACGTCGCCCACGGCGCGCATGTGCTATCACGGGCAAGCGTCGAGCAACAGAAAACGCAGCAGCCGGTACGCTTCGAGCTTACCGAGCAGACACGCGAGGCGGTTGCCGCCTGGATAGCCGAGGCAAAGCTCTCCGCCGGCGACTATCTCTTCCCGAGTCGGCAGCACCAGTCCCTCCACCTCTCCACGCGCCAATATGCGCGAATCATTAAGAGGGTGGATCAGCCTACTTGGAGGAGATCCACAGGAGTACGGGACACACTCGCTTCGCCGCACCAAGGCGACCCTGATTTATCGCCGGACGAAGAACCTGCGGGCCGTACAGTTGCTGCTCGGGCATCGGAAGCTAGCGTCGACGGTGCGCTATCTGGGAATTAAAGTGGACGACGCCTTGGAGATGGCCGAGCGCACTGAATGTTGACGTGAAGAAGCAGCGCCCGTTCCCGACGGGCGCTTACCGGCCAACTGCCGCCATTCTCTGGAAAACAACGAACGGCAGTTATGTTCTGTCAGCGGTCGTTGTCCGTGGGCTTTCATTTAGTCCAACAAGCCCACCCCCGGTAGCGGCTGTTTCAGGCGAATACCCACGGAAACATGCCAGGTTGACTTTCGACTTCGGCACCCGGTCCGCCAACTGCCTCACCTGAGCACAGGATAATCCGTATATCCATGTTCATCGCCACCGTAAAAAGTATTCGGATCATATTCGTTCAGAGGTGCGCCGAGGTGCAATCGCTTTGGTAAGTCCGGGTTGGAGATAAAGGGGCGACCAAAACTTACCAAGTCACACAAACCGGCCTGGATGCGTTTGCGCGCCTCGTCAGCGGTATAATTGCCATTGGCAATGTATGTACCGGTGAACGCTGAGCGAATGGCGTTGATGACCAATTCAGGACGTCCTTGCACCTCGTTGCCCTGGAAGGAGTCCTCAACGACCTCGATGTATGCGATTCCGCTGTCGTTCAAATGACCGCCCAGCGCTCCATACGTCGCGACCGGGTCATCGTCGTGCATGTCATTGAAAGTACCGGTAGGGGACAGCCGTATTCCCGTGCGCTGGCCACCCCACACGCCCACGACCGCTTCGACAACCATCCTCGGAAAGCGGAGACGGTTCTCGATCGAACCGCCGTACTCATCGCTGCGCCGATTGGACCTGCTGCGGATGAACTGGTCAATGAGATAGCCGTTGGCGCCGTGAATCTCGACACCGTCGAAGCCGGCGCGCTTGGCGTTCTCTGCAGCACGTCGGTATTGGTCGACGATGCTCGGAATTTCGGCAGTCGACAGGGCACGGGGTTCCAAGATATCGACCATGCCCGAGTTTTCGTCTATGAAAGTCTGGGCCCCCTCGGGTTTGATCGCCGAGGGCGCAACCGGCTGCTGACCGTTCGGTTGCAACTCGGGGCGCGAGATCCGACCGACATGCCAGAGTTGCAGAACGATTAGCCCGCCGTCATCGTGTACCGCTGACGTCACTTTGCGCCAGCCTTTGACCTGTTCGTCGGAGTGGATCCCCGGCGTAAATGCATAGCCCTTGCCTTGTGGAGATATCTGCGTCGCCTCCGCAATGATCAGTCCTGCACTGGCACGCTGTGCGTAATAGGTCGCGTTCAGCTCCCACGGAATGTCCCCTGGCTGTTTCGCTCGCGATCGAGTGAGCGGCGCCATGATAACTCGATTGGGCAGCTTCAGGTCGCCAAGCGTATAGGGGCTGAATAGGAAGTCTTCTACATCTGGCATATCGTTTCTCTCAGAAGGTAATTTGTTTCAGCCGACAGTGTATTGAACTTTGATAGGGCTTATCGTCACCTACAGTTAAGAGCAGACAAGGGTCGGACTCGAATGACGCTTACTCAAGCGCGAGTGACCAATAATCCAACAAGAACTAGGGGCGGGCTGGCTTGAATGATAGGCTGGAGGTTGCGTAGCCACAGCAACCACCCGAGAAGCCAGCCCACATGCATCCTAGCCATCGTCCTGAGACAGGGCAACAGCAAGGTGCTCGCCAACACCTCGCTACAACCTTTTGGGCTTTAAATGCTTTGGAATGTCCGGTCTGAATCGGTAAGCCGACCCGCTAGTTCTAAGTCCAAGCGGCAGCTTGGGGTCGACAGCTGTCGTCACACTGTCGGAAAACATCTGTTTCCCGATACTGGCCCAAAGTAAGCGAAGCTGCAACGGAGCGCCATCTGTATCCATGCTATTGTTTTATCAGGAGATTGCGACCCATGCTTTAAGCGAGGTTTCCACCTGCCAAAACCTAGATTCATATCCCAGAATACGCGGTAATCTGCTGGCTCCGCGCAGATTGTCTGACCCCATCTATTTTAGCGCGCGCTTATATGGCGGCTGGTTGCAGCTTCGCTCACTTTGGGCCTCACTCGGCGGTAGGCATCGGATAAGCCATAACAATTGCGGGCCGAATTGTCGCTCCCGCATTAGGATGTGCCGGCCGGTGGCTTCTGCACGGATCCCACGCCGCTTAGCTATCCTCGACGATTCATCAACCGCCAACGGGCACCAGGACAGAGGTCGCCATGCCAGACTCGAATCCGGATTCCAGCCGCTCGTCCCCCCCACTCAAGGGAGCGATCATCCTCGCACTGGCCGCCAGTGGGGTGATGCTCCTCGCGCCGATTCTGGCCCAGAGCCATCAGCTGCGGGGCAGTGTGCTCCCCACACTCCTGCTGGGCTTCGTCCTCAGCACGATAGCGGGCATCTGGGTCTTTCGCATCGCCCGACAGCGTCCGGTCGGGCACAAGCTCTGGGCGAGGCTGCTCGGGGTGCTGATGCTGCTGCTCGGCCTCGGGGGGCCGTTGCTGTTGCTGACGTTCCTTTTCCTGATGATGTCGTACGGCGGCGCCTGGGGGAGACCCCTGCGTGTGCAAGGTCATCAGCTGCATCCGGAGCTGCGCGTTGGCAGCGACTGGACCCTGGGAGAGCGCGCGGACACCTCGGGGCTGGATGCACCGACCCGCTCCGCTCTGGAAGCCCTGTGGCTGCACGACGCGCAGAAGGAACACGCCAGCGTCCCGGCATTCGCGCGCATCAGCTGGCTGCTGGCCGCGACTGGGGCACCAGCGGACCTGATGGAGTGGGCTCACCGAGCCGGCCTGGAGGAGGTCGACCACGCCAGGCGCTGCTTTGCCCTGGCGGCCGGGTACGGCGGACGCATCCACAGCGTCGAGCCAATGCCGGACCTGCTGCTTGGTGGGTTGGATGTCCAGGGGGACCCGCGGGTGGCACTCGCGGTGGAGAGCCTGCGCGACGGCTGCCTGCTGGAGGACTTCAACGCGGACGTGGCCGGGGCCTGTGCGGTCGAATGTCGGGACCCGGCGGCGCGGGACGTCCTCGGGCGCATCGCCCGGGAAGAGCGCTCTCACGCCGAGTTTTCCTGGGCTCTGCTGGACTGGACGCTACAGGTAGGCGCTGCGCCGGTGCGCACGGCGGTCGCCGAGGCAACGCAGAGATTAGGCCGGATACGGCGGCCCACAGCGACCACGGCGCGCACCGCGATCCTGGTCTCTGCGGCCGACCCGCGGCGTATGCGCGAGCACGGGCGGCTACCCGACACCGAATGGGCACCGTTGTGGGAGCAGCGCCTGAGCGCGACCGCCGCCCGGGTGGCGGGGTTGCTTGAGAAGCGCCAGGCCCAGGTGTCCTAGCTGCGTACCGGGATCAGCCAGGGAGCCGACCGGAGGCCGAGAGGTGGAGGTCGCTGACCACGCCGACCTCTTAGACATCATGTTTTTGCGCGGGTCCGCGGTCGCGGCGCTTGGCATGGTCGGCCCGGCTGCCGCTGACACGGCTCCCGTCCTCGTCAAGGCCCTGCGCGATGCTGACGATCGCATGGCTTGGAAGACGTTCCCGTGCCAGAGGTACCACTTGATGCGCTCGAGCGTCTCCACCACGGGCTGTCGCAACGGATACTCCTCCTCGCCCTCCCTATTGGTTTCCTCCAGTCCTTTGGCCGCCTGGAGCATCACGGTCAGCCGCATTGTGATGCGGAGAGCGCTAGAAACCGGGGGCTCTGGTCTCAGCGCGGAGCGCATCTGCTCCTGCAAACGCGCACCCGCTGGCTGAACGACGACCTCGAGGAGACGTTCCGCCGCTGGTCTCCAGAGTTCCGCCCAGCAGCTCCCTGTTCGCCTCTATCCGAGGCCAGACCCCCCGGTTTTTTGGCGCTCTCGCAAATCGGCGGCTTGGCCCAACCCCCCCTGGACGAGGTCGCCAAATGCGGTGCAAGCCTTCACACGCGCTCGATCTGCAGGAGATCGCCGAGCCTATCCACCAGCGTAGCGAGGCAGGCGCTTTGCTCGACATCGGTCATGCCGGCGAAGGGCTCGGTCGGCTGATTAATACCCTGGATCGCGAGCAGCTCGCCCGCCGTAATCTTTGGGACAGGCAGCAGAAACAGGGGGATCAGATCGATCTCGCCGCGGCGATGACGCTCCAGAATGAGCGGCAGCTCTCGCTCCGCGACATACTCTGAGGCCAGAAGACCAGCGGCTGTAGGGAAAGCCTTGCACGGTTGGCTTGTGCGAGCAAGACGGCCAGCACCGGTGGCCTGAAACAGAACTCCCAATTCTGTTTCCGCCTTAGGCCCTCCCTGCGGACCCCAAGACCGGGCAGTAGGGGAAGAAGATCCGGAGGATGCTCGCCCAACGTCCCGGTTTTGCTGGCTCGGCTACCGACTGAAGGCGTCTCCGGAAAACGGATTGACC
>JARRNE010000212.1:0-5071 GCA_037385305.1 Chromatiaceae bacterium
CCTATGGCGTACCGGATCGTCCAAGGCTGCGTGAGCTGCTGGGCCTGTGTCCCCTCTGCCCAAGCGGAGCCATCCACGCGGCCAGTCCGTACTTTCGGATCGACTCGAAGAGATGCACCGAATGCACCGGGGAGTACGCGGGCCCTCAATGCGCGAGCATCTGTCCGATCGAGGGGGCGATCCTGGATTCAACCGGGAGGCCCTTGAACCCGCCAGGCTCCCTCACGGGTATCCCGCCTGAGCGCATGGCGGCGGCCAGGGCCGAGATTCAGGCCCGTTGAGGAACACGCCATGCCCTTCGGCCAGGCCGAGGGGCATTTCGAAGACAGTCGGAGATATGCGATGGCACTGATAACCTTCTCGAACCCGGCCCACAAGGACAAGACCGTGTATGCGGTGGCCTGCAGCCACACGGACACCCTGCTCAAGCTCGCAAAGGAGCACAAGGTGCCGGTCCACTTCGATTGCCAGGACGGGAAGTGCGGACACTGCATGGTGCGCCTCACCAGCGTCGATACCAAGGGTCGTATGGGCTACTACCTCACGGAAGAGGAGAAGACGGTTCTGCGCGGGCTGGACAAGCTGCCCCAGGAGGAGATCGACCAGCTGGCGGTTGACGACATGCCGAGCGAGTGGCGTCTGGCGTGCCAGATGATCGGGCGCGACGAGGACATCCTGGTGGAGTACTGAGCATGTCTGTCCCGGCCCTCGCTGTGGACCAGGAGGCCGACCGCATCTATGCCCGCCTCATGGCCCGCGCGGCGGGGGAGGGCAACGACGCGGTCCTCGCCTGCATCTACGCCAGCCGGTGCACCGGGGGTGGGGCCATGCCCGACTGGCTCGGTCTGACGCCCGACGCCTTCCACGCAATGCTGGATTTTCACTTCCCCGGCTACGATCCGGGGCAGGTCCCCAACTCCGGACGGCGAGCTCGCCCCGACCGCCTGGACGAGATCGCGGATCTGCGCCGGCTGATGCTGAGGGATAGGGCAGGCGCCACACCCTCGGAGCTCTGGATGGCGGACATAGTCGCCGCCGGCTGCATGGCCAGCGATCACCTCTGGCAGGACCTCGGCCTCTGGTCGCGGCCCGACCTGACCGCCCTGATGCGGCGCAACTTTCCGGGGCTGGCGGTCCGCAACCGGAAGGACATGAAGTGGAAACGTTTCCTCTACAAACGGCTGTGCGAGGCGGAAGGCATCTACGCCTGCCGTTCCCCGTCCTGCGAGGTGTGCAGCGACTATCGTGCCTGCTTCGGCCCTGAGGAATGATTTCCAAGCGGCGCTCGGACCCGGCCAGCGGGCTGACCTGGAACGGCGCGCCCTGGGTGCCCACCTCGGGCTTGCCGTTGGGGATGCCCTCGGCGCCACGGTGGAGTTCCTCACCCCTGCTGAGATCCGTGCGGCCTACGGCGAGCACCGGGACCTGATCGGGGGCGGCTGGCTGCGCCTGAAGCCGGGCCGCGTCACGGACGACACCGAGATGAGCCTGGCCCTCGGGCGGGCGATCCTCGCCCGGGGCGGAGTGGAGTCTCAAGCTGTGGCGGAGGCCTTCAACGAGTGGATGCGCGGCAAGCCCGTTGACATCGGCAACACGGTGCGCCGGGGTATCGCCCGCTACCGCCAGACTGGGGAGTCCCAGGTCCCCGAGCACGATTACGATGGGGGCAACGGCGCCTGCATGCGGTGCCTGCCGATCGCCCTCTTCACCCTGGGCGCCGAGCCGGAGGTGGTACGAGCCGCCAACCTCGTCCAGTCCCATGTCACGCACCATTGCGCCCTTGCGGACGCCGGTACCCTGACCGTGATCCGGATGGTCCAAGCTGCACTCCTCGGCGGCGGCGCCGAGATCCAGCGCCTTGCGGAGGACCTGGCCGCCGCCGAGCCGAAGTACCGCTACGACCGCAAGCGCATGGAGAACCCGGGGGCGTACATCGTCGAGACCCTGCGGGCGGTCTTTCAGGCCCTGTTCGCCACCGCGGACTTCGAGGCCACCCTCATCGATGTCGTCAATCGCGGCGGCGACGCCGACACGACTGGAGCCATCCTCGGCATGATCGCCGGGGCACTTTACGGCGCGGACACGATCCCCCGGCGCTGGCTGCGTGCCTTGGATCGGACCGTGACGAACGACTGCGCTGCACAGGCCAAGGCGCTGATCGCTTTGTCGCCGTACGCTCGCCGCTAGGAGAGCGCTAAAAACGGGGTCTGACAATCAACGGAACGAAAACTTACGCTAAGGGGCTCTACTCCTCCGTGACCGCCAAGTAGCGATAGAAAGTCGCTCGGGAGACATCCAGAGTCTTGCAGATCTGCTTGACGCTCAGCGCATGGTCCTTGTGCATCCTCTGAGCGGTTTTCACGCGCGGATCGTCTCCAGTAATCGGCTTGCGCCCTCCCTTCCTGCCGCGTGCCCGCGCTGCCGAAAGTCCCGCCTTGGTCCGCTCCTGAATGAACCGCCGTTCAAACTGCGCCAGCGCGGAGAAGATGTGAAAGATCAGTTCTCCGGAAGCGCTGGTGGTATCGATCGCGCCGTCACACAGTGACCGGAAGGCGATGCCCTTGCTCAGCAACTCTTGGATCAGGGTCACTAAGTGCGGCATGGAGCGGCCCAAACGGTCGAGTCGCCAGACCACCAGCGTGTCTCCCGACTCCAACGCGGGCAGGCAGGCGTCCAAGCCGGGGCGACTGCTGCGGGCGCCGGATACGGGTCTGATCAGGATACGTGCAAAAAGTAGTATTCTTAGAAAAATATCCACCCGATCAATCAGATAAGCTGCTCTTGAGGGTGTTGCTCGGCTGTCGAAGACTGGTTACTGGAATCAGACCCGCAAAAAAATATTCTTCAGATCAAGTAGTTGAAAATTACGTCTTCGCGCTGATCAATGACGAAACACCGTCGTTACCACTTTTTGCACGTATCCTGATCAGACCCGCTGTTGGATCTACCCCATAATGTGGGCCTGAGGCACCGGATAGTTGCAGTTAATATGCGCCCATTAATGGCTTGTTTGCGGGCCGTTACACTTAGGGTGCTTGGTATTCGACCAACTCGACATAGCCAACGCCCGAGACCGGTTTTCGGTGTACAGTGCCGGACACCTTCACCGAGCCTTCCCAGTACGGCGGCAACCCTTTGTCAGGGGTGAATACCTCCTGATCGTCCAGTTCGGCTTTGAGGGTCAGGCTTATGTGTCGAGAAGGTACCGATAACCCGAACGTGTTCCAATAGGTGATGCCCGTTTGCCTGCCCGTGATCTCGTTCTCGAACGACATGTCGAAGTCCAACCCACCCAAGGACTGCACGCGGCAACCGGGCGGCGGATCCTGGATGCTGCCGAACTTTGCGTAGGATGTCTGCGTTTTGGCATCGCGGATGTTGTACGCCATGATTTCACGGCCATCGTCAAGCTGGATCGAGAACCACTCCCAGTTGATCTCCTGCGGCAATGTGCCATATTCGTGGTCGAACCACGACTGGCCAAAGGCGACTTCGGTGGTGCCATCTGGGGCGGTCACGCTGCCGAACGCCGCCATCCGAGGTCTCGAGTAATAGTACTGCGTCGAAGACGGGGGGTCGGCGTACTGAATGAGTCCATCGTCGGCCTGGTAGACGGGGTTCTTTACCGCATAGAGGATCAGGTCGATGCGGTAGCTGCCGTCATCATCCGTGAGGGACCCGGTGATGTGGTACGAGCCGTTGTCTCCGGACATCGAGAGCATCGACATCGAGACCCCGCCGGTAACCTCAACGTTGAAGCCGTCCGTGGATGTCGGGAACGGACCTGGCACAGGTCCTAAGGTTTCGAAATGGAAGGTCCGGTCGTTCAGATCTGTTACCGCAACCTGGCCGATGGTGACGAACCCGCTCTGGCCTTTGACCTTGAAGACGACCGTCTCGAATCCGTACCGCTTGCCGCTGGGTGTCCGCAGGTGGCCCGTGGTGTAGTACCACTCGTCGGCAACGTCGTGGGGAGCATCGTCTTCCGGCAGCAAGATCCAGGCACTCGATGCGGGGGGGCGGCATAGGTTCAGGTCGACCGCACGGGCCGCGGTGCTTGACAGCGTGCCAAGCACAAGGGTGACGGCTATGGCGAAGCTGGATGACCATCTGGAAATCAATTTGAACATTTCTTCTGCCTTACCTGTCACTGTGAACATAGGCGCTGTTCAATTTGCCATGCGTTACCGTGTAACGACTGGCGTTGCGAAATACGCATCCCATTCCGTAGGGTCCGGTTTTGATATTGCCGACACGTCGGTATCTACTGTGATGACCAACAGTTCGATCGTCTTGCGTCTTGTTATCCCGAGGCACTCCGACAGGCGTTCCAACGCGCTGTAAGCCTGAGCACTGATCCACGTATCTAGTCGCCGATCACCATCACCCTGTCGGCGACGTTCGCGGTAATTGCGTTGCCGCTCTGCCGATGTCTTTCCCATTACCCTGCCTTCAATATCGCCCAAACGGGTGATATTTTATGCTCGTTACCGTGTAACGCAGTATAAATTGAACCACGCCGTATTTTTGAACCAGGCCATAAGAAGTCTTCCGGCACCTGACATCTCGGTGGACCTTGGCAGAACCATGGGGACAAGGCGCCTTGCTATCCACATGCCCCGGTTGCGCCACAGGCGGTGCAGAAGTTGCAGCCATCCTTGCGGATGACCGCATAGCTGCCGCACTCCTCGCAGCGCCGCCCGGGCATGACCTCGCGGCTGCCCACCGAGCGCACCAGCGGCACCACGTTGTCGATCATCTCGACCACCCCCATGGGCGCGACTGGGTAGCCGTCGGCATCGAGGATGCCGAGCATGGCATGGCGGTGGATCAGAAGGTCCGCGATGTAGGCGAGCGTGGAGGGATAGTTGCGCTGGCGCGCCTGCCCCGGCTCGCGGGCGAGGAAATCCCCGCGCGGCTCGGGATAGTCGGCGATCTGGCGCAGCTTCGCCCCGCTCCAGGCCGGGTCGATGATGCGCATGTCAAACGACAGGCTCTTGCACAGCCCGTCCAAGACCCGCGGGTACACCCCCGAGAGCCAGATCGAGAAGGGACGGCGGCTCCCGTCGGG
>JARRNE010000213.1:0-6078 GCA_037385305.1 Chromatiaceae bacterium
GGCGCACCGCTGCCGCCACCTGCTCGCGGGTGCCGCCGCTTAGGGTATCGAAGGGCTCGGCGGCATCCTGCACCGAGCGCACGAGCTGAATGCCCTGCAACCGATTGTCCTCGAAAGTGACAACGGCCTCGGCGTCAGCGCCGAACAGGCTTTGCAGGTAACCACTGATCTTGTGTGCCAGTGGTTGCGAGAATCGATCCGCCAGGGCGCGCTGCTCGTCCTGGAACAGGCGATTGACCAGCGCGATGGCCTGGGCCTTGCGCCGCACCGCGGCCAGATGCGCGTTGGCGGCGGCGAGCCTGGCCTGCGCCTGCGCAAGGGCGGCGCTTGGATCCGTTGTGCCATCGGAGCGCAGCGCGGCCTCGCTGACGGCCCGTGAAGTGGATGCGGCCTGCAGCTGGCGTTCCGTCTCGTCCAGGGCCCGCTGCAGTCGGTCGCGGTCCGCTTCGAGCAGGTCGGGCTGCAAGGCGCCAAGACGCTCTCGGGTGTCGGCAAGCTCGGTATCCACCTGTTGGCTGATGGTGCGGGCCTCGTCGAGGGCCCGGTCGCGGGTGGCGTCATCCCCGTGTTGGTCGAGCAGGTACTGCAGTTTTACCTGGGATCCGGTCAGCTGGCGTTCGTCCTCCGCGATCTCCGCGCGCAGGCCCGTCAGCTCGCCCTCGATCTCGGCCTGTTCCTGTCGCAGGGTGTCCCGCGCGCTCTTGCGGGTTTGCTCGCTGAATTCGACGGACCGAAGCGCGTCTGCCTCTTGATCGCGCCATGTCCTAGCCCGGGGCAGTTGCGCCGGCTCCGGCGCATCCGCAACCTGCTCCTTGTAGCGCTCCACAGTCGCTACAGCAGCGGCGAGCTCCTCCTCCGCGGCGCTCAGGGCTTCGGTCAGCGCATCGGCGTCCTGCTCCGCCAGGGCCGCCTCGGCCCGCGCGAGATCGGATTGCAGATCGGACCTGCGCGCCACCAATCCCGCCGCCTTCGCAAAAGACGCCGAACCGAAGGCGTCAAGTCCGGCCTGGAGCGTTTCGCGCGCATTCCGCAGTGTCTCGCGGGCGCTGGCCAGGCTGTCGCCACCACCGGGGTGGATGCGCAGATGCAGGGAGTCGCCGACTTTGATTTCCGTTGTCTCCGTCACCGTCCGGCTGTCGCCGGCGGCGAGCTGCGCGTCGCCAACCAGCACGGGTTGCGCGGAGACGACCAGCTCGACCTCGGCGGCCATGGCGTTGAGCGCCGCGGCTGCCTCGGCCACGGCACTCTCCTGTTTGCGGACCTCCCGCTCGAATCGCGTGACGTGGGCGGCGGCAAGCTCATGCCTGAGTCGCGCCTGGCGTGTCTGCTGCAACGCCTGGTCGAATGCCGCCTCGGCTTGGGCCGTCTGCTTGCGGGCATCGGCCAACGAGAACTGGAGGCCGGAGACCTTGTCCTGCCTCGGCTTCAAAGAGGTCTCCAGGGTGCTGATCGACGATCTCAGCCCTTTGATACTGGTGGCCAGGTCTTCCAGCCTGGTCAGCTGCTCTTGCGCGCGGCCCAGCGCGGCGATCTGGTCCCGCTCGGTGCGCCGGAGCGCTTCGGCTTGGGAGAGCTTTTCTCTGACTGTCTCGCGCTGCCGCGCGAGATCCTCGAGGGCCGCTGTCGCGCCGCGGATCGTTGCCTCGGCCTGTTCGAAGTCCGCCATCGCCTGATGCAGCCTGTCGAGCCTTGCCTTGGCATCGGTGTGAACGGCCTCCGCCCGGCTCGCTTCGGTCTGCGCCTTTTCCAGCTCAGAACCGCTGCGGGCATTGCCACTGCGAACAAAGATTTGGTCGTTGGCCTCGGCAAATCGTGCGGCGACCCGGCCGTCCAGCTCGGACTGCATGGCCACGGCGCCGCCGACCTGCTGCAACTGCGCCAGCAGATCAGCCTTGGGTGCCTCGGCGTGCCGCGATAGGTCGTCGCCGCTCATGCCCTGCCAGACCCAGAGGTGCGCCCATTGCTCGGACACGCGTGCGAGTATGCCGCGTCCGCCGCCCACCTCCGCCACACCCAGCAGTTGCGCCAGGCGCGACTCGGCATCCTCTCCGTGCCAAGTGGCCCCGCCAACCTCGACAAGCCGCGTGCTTCCGCTGGCCCCGGCAAAGCGCTTCGCTACCTGGTACTCGGCGCCCCTTGCCTGAAAGCGCAGCTCCACTTCCGGATGGCCGGGAAAGCGGCTGGAGACCATGCTCTTGCGCGCCGCGCCGGTGACGGTGGACTTGAGAAAGAGCCCACGGTGGACACCCTCGATGAAGGTGCTCTTGCCGGTCTCGTTGGCGCCCCCGATCAGCGTCCGCGCCGGGTCGAATTCGGCGGTGACCTCGCGGTGAATGCGGTAGTGGCGCAGCGTCGCGGAGATGAGCCTCATGCGCCCGCCTCACGTGCACAGGTCGCATGCAGCTCACGCAGGGCAATCCGCGCGATGCTGGCGTCCTCATCCTCACCTGCCGACAGCTCCACCAGCCGCAGCGCGACATTGGCGATCAGCGGATCGGACCCGCTCCGGGTCAGGGCCTCGATTTCCTGATCGGTTGGGGCAACCAAGGTTTGATTGACCAGCTTCAGCCGCAGCAGACGCGCATCGAGTGATTCCAGCACCTGCTCCAGGCGCGTGGCTGCCTCGATGCCCAGCGAGCCGGTGAGGCGCAATCGCAGCAGGTCGCTGTCGGCACGCTGGCCGATCAGGGCGTCGAGGCGCGCCGCCAGTTGGTCAAGGGCGGTGTCGTCGGCGAGGTCATGGGACAACTCCGACCAGGTGAGACGTCCGCAGTGGGTGCAGGTGACCTGGGGGAGGCCGCCACGCCGCGCCTCGACGAGCAAGAGGTTGCCGGACTCGTAGTCGGCGCCTCTGGGGAAGCGGTCGGGCTCGGGTGTGCCGGCGTACCAAGCATTGGGGGTGATCTGTTTTGTCCCGTGCCAGTCGCCCAAGGCGACGTAATCGATCTCCGCCCCCGGTAGCCGCGAGAGGTCGATCAGATTCGCCCTGGAGCCTGTCTGCTCGTCGTCGTCCGACTCGCCCAGGAAGGTCTGGGTGCTGCCGTGGGCAAGGACGATGCGCGGCTTGTCCTTCGGCAGGGCCTCGTAGGTCTGCTCGGCGCGCAGCCAACCCGTGGGGTCGGTGAGCACGGCGCGGTGCAGCAGGGCGCAAGGCAGGATCACAGCGGCGTCCATCTCACACCGGGCGGGATCACGCAGCAGGCTGAGATTGGGCGCCAAGGCGGTTTGCTCACGGCGAAAAAACGCTTGTTCCCGGACACTGCCGGGGCCGCTATGATCATGATTGCCGGGGACCGCGATGACTGGGAGCCCAATCTGCCCGATGGCGCTGCAGGTAGCCGCCACGGTTGCCTTGTCGACGCTCGTTGAGTCGAACAGATCGCCGGCCACCAGGATGCATTCCGCGCCCCCTTCCTCCGCGACGCGGCCAATGGGGCCGATGACGTCGATCCGCGCCTGCTGAACGAGCGATCTCTTGCGCGGGTCGCTGATTCGGGCGAAGGGTTTGCCCAGCTGCCAATCCGCCGTGTGGACGAACTTCACGGGTTTACTCCAAGCAGTGCGCCATCGCTGTGGTCACGCCCTACCCTCCTTCCCGCCGCGATCTACGTCGGACGGGGTAAGCGATCCTCGCAGCCTGACCGGAGCAAGCAGCACTTCATCGGATTCGGCCTTCAACGCAGCTTCGATCAGGGCGATCAGCTCGGCAGAGACGGTCCGTTGCTGTTGTCGGGCAAGGCACTCGATTCGGCGAAGCAGCTCCGGTGGCACATCGTTGACCATGAGGTCTGGCATCAGGGTCGGTCACCGAAGGAATTGCACGCCACAGAGACCTCGTTCCAGGATGTTGTCGAATTCGGGATGGTCCGAGGTCAGCACGGGCACGCCAACACGCCTGGCGAGCGCAACGGCGAAGCAATCGGCAATTGAGATCCTTGCAACGTCGGCTTTGATCCGACCCACGTCTTTCCAGAAATCCTCGTCGATGTCACTGCGAGCGGACACGCCGGCGTCGTGGAGGTCCATCAGGATTGCGTTGGCCCGGGTCTCGCCGTCCCTGCGGATGCAGTCGTAGTAAACCTCGCAGAGGTTGAGCACATGCGCCACGCACCCGCCTTCGATAAGCCTCTGCTCGACCATTTCGGACCCGTCCTCCGACCCGATGAAGGCGATCAGGGCACAGGCATCCAGCACGGCGGCCACGGGTCAGCGCTCCAGCGCGATCTCTTCAGCCTTGCGGGCGGCGAATTCCTCGCTGGAAGAAACGGCATCCCGGTACTTGCCCCGCAGGGCGCGGATGCGGGCGATCCGGCGCTCCTCGGCCGCTGTGAGCTGGCGCTGTACCTCCGCATCCTGAGCCTGCCCAGACTCAATTCCTTCCTTGGTTACTGCCGCTTCGATCAATGCAATTAGCTCCTTGTTGAGGCTGCGGTGATGCCGCTGGGCGCGGAGCTTGAGCTGCTGGTGCAGCTCATCAGGCAGATTCTTGATGAGCACGGATGCCATGGACTATCGTTCCGGTAGTTTGCGATACCGTTATGCTAGCACTGTCGCTGAGTTGAGAGTTCGAAGTTGTGAGTTCGGGGTTAGGAGTTCTGAGCTTTGGGTGCGTTCGTCCGGAATTTGTGACCGCGTTGGTCGGAGGTGGTCAGGTAGCGCATGAAGCCCCCGATCAGGTTTCCCGTTTCCGTCGCCAATCGAAAGAGGGCCGTGCTGCCGGGGATATCGACGAAGAGGATGGCGACCGAGCTGGTCATTCCCCTAGGCGGGCGGGCTATGGGCCGCCCGCGGCACCAACGTGCACCGGCTGCACCTGCCAAATGCGCTCGCAGTACTCGCGGATCGCGCGGTCAGAGGAGAACCGCCCACAGCGAGCGGCATTGAGGATGGACTTGCGCGTCCAGTCCTCGGCTCGCAGCCAGGCGTGGTCAACCTGCCGCTGGGCCCGGCCGTAAGCGGCGAAGTCCGCAAGGACAAGGAAGGGGTCCCACGACAGCAATGCATCCAGCAGGCCCCTGAACTGGTCCGGATTGCCCCGGGAGAAATGCCCGGCGGCCAAGGCGTCCAGGGCGACCCTCAGGTCCGGGTCGGCCTCGTACCAGTCGCGGGGCCTGTATCCCGCGGCCCGGGTCCCGCAGACCTGATCTTCCGTGAGTCCGAAGAGGAAGAAATTCTCTTCCCCGACCGCCTCCCGGATCTCGACGTTTGCCCCGTCGAGGGTCCCCAGGGTGAGTGCCCCGTTGAGCGCGAACTTCATGTTGCCGGTGCCGGACGCCTCCTTTCCGGCGGTGGAGATCTGCTCGGACAGGTCGGCCGCAGGATAGATGAGCTCGGCGTTCTTCACGCTGAAATTCGGCAGAAAGACGACCCGCATCCGCTCCCGCAGGGACCGGTCATTGTTGACGACGCGGGCCACGCCCAGGATCAGCTCGATCATCTGCTTGGCCAGCTGGTAGCCCGGTGCGGCCTTGCCGCCGAAGAACCAGGTCCGGGGCGGCAGATCGAGTCCAGGATCATCCTTCAGCTCGAGATAGCGGCTGATGACGTGCAGTATGTTCAGGTGCTGGCGCTTGTACTCGTGAAGGCGCTTGACCTGCACGTCGAATAGGGTCTCCGGGTCGACCAGGACTCCCGCGCGCTGACCCGCATACCGTGCCAGGCGCTGCTTGTTGCTGAGCTTGACTTGGCGCCAGGCGGCCTGGAAGTCGGCCGAATCGGCCCAGGGCTCCAGGTCCCTGAGACGTTCCAGATCCCGCAGCCAGCCCTCACCAATAGTGTCCGTGATCAGCTGGGAAAGTCCCGGGTTTGCAAGCGCAATGAAGCGGCGCGGCGTGACGCCGTTGGTCACGTTCGTGAACCGGCCGGGATTGAGCTCGAAAAAGTCCCGCAGCACGGACTCGCGCAGCAGCCTGCTGTGGAGCTCCGCCACACCGTTGACGGTATGGCTGGCAACGGTCGAGAGCTGTGCCATGCGCACCCGGCGTCCCTGGGTCTCGTCGATCAGCGACATGCGGGCGACCCGGGCGTCGTCCCCGGGCCATCTTGCCCTGACGTCGTCCAACAGGCGCTGGTTGACCT
>JARRNE010000214.1:0-5053 GCA_037385305.1 Chromatiaceae bacterium
GCAGCGCTCGCCGATCTCCAGGCGATGACTGGGATATCTGACGACATCGACGTCGGTCTCATGCGGAGCAATCTGAGGCGCCATGCTCGTCACTTCGGCGATCCGGCGACCTTGCTGGACGCGCGCATCCATCTGGTGGTCGCCGCCGCCTGCGAGTTGCTGGGGCTCGATCCCCTCTACGTCGCCAACGAGGGCAAGCTGGTCGCCATCTGCCCCGCGGACGAGGCCCGGACTCTGCTCGATACCATGCGCGGGCACCCCCTTGGCATCGACTCGGCCATCATCGGCCGGGTTGTCGAGGACCACCCCCACTTCGTCCAGATGGAGACCAGCTTCGGAGGTCAACGCATTGTCGGCTGGCTGGCGGGGGAGCAGTTGCCGAGGATTTGCTAGCTCTCCATCGTCTCCAGACCTCGACTTTTTCGACCAAAATCATGCATATTTTTGGACACTTTGCCCCTTAGAGCGGGGACTCGCCCACTTCGACGACGAGTCGTTTCCCCAGCGGCGTTTGCGCGCCGAGCGCTGTGAGCTTACGGCAGAACTGCTCCTGAGCGGCACGCCGTTTGGACTGCTGCAGGGGCTCCAAGCGAACGGTGACCGCCTCGGCGCTGTTGCGCACCCAGCCGTGACAGTGGGTGATCGCGTAGAACAGATCGACCACCTCGTTGTCGTGCTCGTAATACGCACGCAGCCACTCGACCATCTGCTTGCGGGCATTCCACACCCCGGCGGTCACGAAGTCGAACAGGTATTTCCCTTCGTTGTCCACCTGTTTGAACGAGCGGTAGTCCTGCAGGGTCGAGACGTCCACGCGCTCGGGTAAGCGAGCCTTCTCTTCGCGCAGGTCTTTGAGCTCCTGCTCTTTGCGCGCGATCGTCTCTTGCAGGCGCAGGTGTCGGCTGTTGCCTCGTACCGTGCCATCTTTGTTGGTCTGTTGCGGGGTCTTCGTCAGCTGCTTGTAGAGCTTATCGAGCGCCTTGCGCAGGCGCCCGATACGTTTCTCCAGGGGCTTGATGTCGGGATTGGCGATGTCCTGGCACTCACTTTCGACCAGCGTGAACCCCGGGTGATAGTGTGCCGGATGACGATCCTGAAGATGCTTGAAGGTGTTCTCCGAAGCACCCCAACGACTGAGAATGGCGCGGGTCGCCTCTTCCAGGCTCAGCAAGGAGGAGTCGGCGTGGACCAGCGCACAGGTGCGTCGGTCGCTGCTGCGATTCCAGAGGTGGATGTGGCGCAGTGTGAAGGTGTGGGTTTCGCCTCGCTCATCGGTGTAGGAGAATTCCTTCGGCTGCTCGAACACGCTGTATTGCTTGGCGTTGACGGTGAGATCCGTGGCGAAGCGCTGCGCCTCGATGGCGGCCAGCCTGTTGGCATCCAGGTTCTTCTCCCAGCTGACAAACGGCCTGCCGGCGTGGACCAAGCGGAAGAAAAAGCCCGCGTCGTACCCTTCCCGGTCGAACACTGCCACCGGGGGCGTCGGCAGCTCTGGCTGCCATTTATCGACCACATCCAGGATCCATTGCTTCATCGTTCCCTTGCCTTCCTGGATCGCGAAGTCCACGATCCGCCCGCTGCCATCGCAGGTCACCTGATTGGTGCGCCCGGGAACCGGCATCCGCCGTTGGGTGTTGTAGCTGTAGTGAACCTTCTCCTTACCGGTATAGGGCAACAGGTGGCCATCGGTGAGCCAGATCCATACCCCGACCAGTCCGGCCCGAATCTGGTAGCGGCAATAATCGGCCAACAGTCCCTTTGCCAAACCCTGCCGGGCCACCGTATAAAACCATTCCCAGATCTGGGTCTTGCCCCCAAGACCGGGGAGCCCCAGCACCCGTGCGGCCTCCTTCGCGCGCACATGCTTGAGCTGCTCGATCGAGCGGATATCCAGCCCCGCCATCAGCAAAAACACGGCGAATATCCGCCAGCCCGCCCCGCAGTGCCCCAGCACCATCTCCAGCCAGCGCCAGCGGGCAATGAGCGTCGGCCAGTACACGAAGCAGCCGGCGTAGCGGCTCGCCTCCCAGGCGTGCTCTTTGGCAAAGGGCTGGTCCGCAGTCTCCACCTCCTGTGCGCGCCCTTCCTCCCCGAAGGAGAAATTCAACGCCTCCTGAGCCGCCGCGCTGCACGCCCTATCCTCGGCCCGGAGCGCCGCCACCTGCTGCGCCTTGTTCCCCGGCGGGCATTGCGTTGCATGGCGCGCCCGTTGCTGCTTCGCATCCGTCCCATCGGCCATCCCGTAGCCGTCGATTAAGCCCTGGACGCCGAAATGCGCTTTGATCTCTTGATAGTTGTGCAGCGTCTGACGGCTCACATCCAGAGCCTTGGCCAAGCGGGACTGGACGGCGCCGAGCTCGATCGCCTCGGTGATAAAGAGCTTTCTGGCCACCTTGTCGCCGAGGTCCGCCGTCTTGATCGGAAAGTCGCCGCGATAGAGCACGGCCCGACCTTGGCGGGGGTTCTCGAACTCCAATCGCAGCCCTTTGCCCAGGGCGATGCAGTGGCCTTCGTGCTGCGGGACCGCGGTGGTATTTTCGAGCGCGAGCGGCTGTTGCATGGGTGCGGACCGAGAGGCTCAAGAAAAGTGCATTATATCAAAATAGTTGGACTATATATACAGATCTACGCTAATTATCGCCATAGGTTATAAGTCCCTATTGTCCAATTACCGGAGTTTTTGCCGATCACAGCCCTTTTTCCTTATTCCCCTGAGAAACAGCACCAACAGGCACACGCCCCAAGCGCGCCTTCGAAAGCGCGAGCGCGAGGGTAACGGTTAGGCCTGGTTCCACGTGCGAGCCGCACAAAACCAGCGCGAAATGCGCCCATTCTGCAGAAACGACTGTCCAATTTTTTGGCAGGAAGGCCCGAATCCCTTCTATATCAATGGATAGCGAATTTTTTGGCTAGAGGGGAAGTTGAGGTCTGGCCTGAGGAAATTCCGTCCGTCCGGCTACGTGGTGCGCACTGCGCCAGCCTCGCCCGTGCGATGGCTGACGGGCTCAACTACTCCATTTAGGATGAAACTTACGGCCGTGAGAGGTGAAAGCCGACAAATAGAAGGGATAGAGTCGACACGTCCTAGCGAAAGCGCCGATCCCGCACGGCGGCACGGAGCGATAGCCTGCGGTGAATGCAAGCGGTCGCGGATTGGGGCAATGCCGCCTGTACCGGGAGGCAGAATTCGGGTCGTGCGGTGGGTCCGTACCAGCGCCGCCGACCGGCCGAGACGGTGCTCTACCAGCTCGTGCAGGAGCACCTGGAGACCTTCCTGGCCCTCAACGGCGACGGCACGGGCGAGGGCTTGCCCGGGTACGTGGAGCGGGATTTTCGCAAGTACCTCGACTGCGGAATCCTGGCCCGAGGTTTTGCCCGGGCGCGCTGCACGGACTGCGGCGAGGACTTCCTGATCGCCTTCTCGTGCCAGGCACGCGGGGCCTGTCCGTCCTGTAACACCCGGCGCATGGTGGAGATCGCCGCCCACCTGGTCGATCATGTCATTCCGCCGGTGCCGGTGAGGCAGTGGGTGTTATCGCTGCCGAAACGCCTGCGCGGTTTTCTGCACCGCGACCCGACGCTGGCAGGTCGGGTGTTGCGCATCTTCCTCGAAGAGGTCGAGCGGGCGCTGCGCCGCGAGTGTCCGGATGCCGGGGAGAAGGCGCGCACCGGAGCGGTTCTCTTCCCCCATCGCTTCGGTTCCTCGCTCAACGCACATTACCACTTCCATGCGTGCGTGATCGAGGGGCTCTACGAGGCCGAGGACGAGGGCGTGCGCTTTCACGCCGTCGCCGAGCTCAGCGAGGCGGCCATCTTGCAGGTCCAAGAGCAGGTGCGCCGCCGAGTGCTCAAGGCCTTCGTGCGTTGGGGGCTGCTGGAGGCGGACGCGCGCGATGAGATGCTCGGGTGGCAGCACGGCGGGGGCTTCTCGCTGGATGCCTCGGTGCGCATCGCCGCCGAGGACACAGAGGGGCTCGAGCGGCTGTTGCGCTACTGTGCCCGCCCGCCGCTGGCGGCAGGGCACCTGCAGTGGGTGGACGCGCGCCACGAGCAGCTGCGCTACCAGTTGCCCAAACCCATGGCGGACGGCTCTGCGGAGCTGATCCTGCCGGCACTGGAGCTGCTCGAGCGCCTGAGCGCCTTCATCCCACCTCCGCGGATCCACCGCCACCGCTACTACGCTGTGCTGGCCCCGAACGCCCCGCTGCGCCCGGCGGTCACCGCGCTGGCCACCGAGCAGACGCAAGCCGACTCGGAGCAGGCCACTTCCGCATCCGCGGGCAACGGGGCTGAAGAAGCAGCGAGCGAGCCCTCGCCATCCGAGGAGAAGCCGCGCCGCCCGGCGGTCTCTCTCTGGGCGATGCTGTTGGCACGCATCTACGAACTGTTCCCCCTCGTGTGCCCGCACTGTGGCGGCGAGGTGGAGATCATCTCCTTCATCACCGAGGCGCCCACCGTGCGGGCGATTCTCACCCACATCGGCGAGCCGAGCGAAGCGCCGCCGATCGCTCCTTGCCGCGGGCCGCCGGAGTGGGAAATGCTCGACCAGACGGTCGAATTCGATCCGATCCATCCGGAACCGGAATACGAGCTCGACCAGAGCCTGAGCTGGTAACCCAGTCCTTGCCTCATCCCTGACCTAAGCAGTCGCGGGTCGGGGACCCCCCTCCTTGCGCCAAACGCGGTGCAGATCGCAAGATCCGCCCTCCTGGCCTCAGCAAGTCCATCATCCAAAGGGCCTCGCAGACAATGTTCCCCCAGTTCCGCTCCGATTGGGACCCTTTCCTCGCCTCGGTAGGGCTCGACTGCCCCCTCCGTACGTGCAAAACACCCGTTGGATCGCCTATCCTTATCCTTATCCTTAACCCGAACCCAGGGCAGGTGTTACGTTGCGCGCCCACAGACACAATTCGTTGCAAGATCCCTGGCATGAAAGCCCCGGGCCAAGTTGAGATTCCCTGTTCCGTTCTGAGCGCACCCCTATAGCAAACGGGAACGGAACACGCCGAGAATCTGGAATAAGGACCAATCTAAAGAGAAAAGAGGATGGCCT